>NZ_JALMFA010000013.1:0-231497 GCF_023242545.1 Pseudomonas sp. MWU13-2517
ATCATCGCTTGGCGCCGGGACGGTTACGGTGCCGACGGTGTCGCCAGCCTTGATGGTGATGGATGAGCCATTGTCCAGCTTCAGCGTGACGTCGGTGCCCGCTTTATTGGAAAGCGTCGCGGTATAGGTGATCTGACCACCTTCGTTCGCCTCCGCCGGTGCGGTGAGCGTCACGGTCGTGGTGTCGACCGAGTCCGTAATCGTGGTGACTGCCGGAGCCGTATTCGGCACCAGGTTCTCGAAATTGCCGCCAGTCGCGCCGGTAATGGTAGTGCTGACAGTGCTGCCGTTGACGTAGACATCATTCGGTGGGGTGTCGACAACCACGCTGCCAACGGACTCGCCGGCCTTGATGGTGATCACCGAGCCATTGCTCAAGGTGACGTTCACTGGTGTCTGCGCCGGGTTGGTCAAGGTGGCGGTGTAAGTGATCTGACCGCCTTCGACAACCGTGCCGGTGGCGGTCAACGAAACGTTGGTGGTGTCGATTGAATCAACAATGGTGGTGACCGCAGGCGTAGTGCTCGGCACCAGGTTTTCAAAATTGCCGCCGGTTGCGCCGGTAATCGTGGTGCTGACGGTGGAACCGTTGTTGTAGACGTCGTTGGCCGGGGTATCCACGACCACGGTGCCGGTGGATTCGCCGGCCTTGATGGTGATCACCGAGCCGTTGCTCAAGGTGACGTTCACTGGTGTCTGCGCCGGGTTGGTCAGCGTGGCGGTGTAAGTGATCTGGCCGCCTTCGGCCACGGTTTGGGCCGCTGTCAGCGAGACAGTGGTGGTGTCGATCGAGTCAGTGATCGTGGTGACCGCAGGCGTCGTGCTCGGCACCAGGTTTTCAAAATTGCCGCCGGTTGCGCCGGTAATCGTGGTACTGACGGTGGAGCCGTTGTTGTAGACGTCGTTGGCCGGAGTATCCACGACCACGGTGCCGGTGGATTCGCCGGCCTTGATGGTGATCACCGAGCCGTTGCTCAAGGTGACGTTCACCGGTGTCTGCGCCGGGTTGGTCAGCGTGGCGGTGTAAGTGATCTGACCGCCTTCGGCCACGGTTTGGGCCGCTGTCAGCGAAACAGTGGTGGTGTCGATCGAGTCAGTGATCGTGGTGACCGCAGGCGTCGTGCTCGGTACCAGGTTTTCAAAGTTGCCGCCAGTCGCGCCGGTAATCGTGGTGCTGACGGTGGAGCCGTTGTTGTAGACGTCGTTGGCCGGAGTATCCACGACCACGGTACCGGTGGATTCGCCGGCCTTGATGGTGATCACCGAGCCGTTGCTCAAGGTGACGGTCACTGGCGTCTGCGCCGGGTTGGTCAGTGTGGCGGTGTAAGTGATGGCGCCGCCTTCCGTGACCGTGTTGCCCGCCGTCAATGTAACGGTGGTGGTGTCGATGGTGTCGGTGACTTGGGTCACCGCCGGCGTGGTATCGATGTTCAGCACCAGGTTATTGCCGCCGGTGGTGCCGGTGACGTTGACGCTGATCTGGCTTGGATCGATGTACGGACTGTCATTCGCGGCCAGGGGCACGCTGACGGTACCGGTGAGTTGGCCCGACGGGATGGTGATTACCGCGCCATTGGACAAGGTAATGGTGAGGTTGCCGATTGGCGCCTGGGTCACGGTGGCGGTGTAGGTCAGCACGCCACCGGCTTCGGTGATGGTCGGCGTGGCGCCCAATGTCAGCGTGGCGGTTTGCAGAGCCAGGCCACCGCTATTGCCGCCAGGCTGAGCACCGACGTTCTGGGTCAGCGTCGAATTGGCCTGGCCCAGGCCAGCGGTCGGGAAGCCAATGGTCGGGTCAACGCGGCCGGCGGTCGCGTCCAGCACAACAAAACTGTGACCACCGCCTGCCGCGCCATTACCGGCAGCGGTTGGGCCTGCGGCAGTGGCTTCCAGGTCGGTGGTCGGGTCCGCGCCTGCGGCGATGGCTTGTTGCAACTCGGCAACCGACGGCGCCGCGTTCTGAGCGGCAGCTGCCAGGTCGAGGGTGGAGTCCGGCAGGTCGGCGCTCCATTGGGTATCCCGGCCCAGGTCCAGCGTGCGGCCATCGGCCAGTTCCAGGCTGACGGCACCCGACATGCCGGTGTCGACTTGGTCGCCCGCAAACAGGCGATCACCTTCTACCAGAACACGGCGCGTTCCTTCCGGAGAAATAACGAAAACTTGACCAACAATGCTTTTGACAATGGCAACAACACTGCTCATTAAATTTTCTCCGGCGATCCGTTTCTGATGAATTCCATGTGGCCGCTCGGAAGAGGGCCAAACAGGAGGGGCGTAGTCTGTAAGGGTGACTTCGTCAAATAATTGGCTAGATTTTTTCGCTATCTAGTTTATGCCAAACTATTGACCTTATGGGCGCCATCCTAAACAATCGCCCCCATAATGTCACATTGATATTTACGCGGCGAACCGTCCTACATGTGTGAAGCAGTTCCGCTTTTTGAACTTTCCGACGTACGGTCATTACGGTAGCCATTATCCGACGCAGCGACGTGAATCGCTGTGATTTGAGACAAGAAGTCCTGGGGAATTTTTAAATGCGTCTGCACCTGTTCAAGGCAATACCGTTCGTTCTCGCCGCCGGTTTCGTACAAGCCCAGACATTACCCCAAGCCATGCAGCAGGCATTGGATGTGCACCCTGAAATTCAGGCCGGTGTGAACAGCCGTATCGCCGCTGATTACCAACTGCGCGCCGCCCAGGGGGGTTACCTGCCACGCGTTGACCTGAACGCCGGCTATGGCCGCGAAGGTACCGACAACTCCACTACCCGCGCCGCCAACGGCCCGAATGGCAACCACTGGGACACTCTCAACCGCGGTGAGTCCAGCCTGCGCCTGCAACAGATGATTTTTGACGGCTTTGCCACTTCCAGCGAAGTCGGCCGCCAGCAAGCCAACGTCAACTCCCGTGCCTACTCCCTGCTCGGCACCTCCGAGCGCACTGCCTTGACCGTCGCCCAGGTGTACCTGGATGTACTGACCCGTCGTGAATTCGTGCGCCTGGCCGAAGAAAACCTGCGCAACCACGAACGCATCTACGATCAGATCAAATTGCGCACCCAGCGCGGCGTCGGCAACGGTGCCGACCAGGATCAGGCCGAAGCGCGTCTGGCCCAGGCTCGCAACAACCTGATCACCGAGCAGACCAACCTGGCCGACGCTCAGGTCAACTACCTCAGCGCCGTCGGCCAGATGCCCGACCAACTGGAGCGCCCGGCGCCGTTCATGGCCATGCTGCCGGCAGACCTGAATGAAGCGCGCCGCCAGATGCTCGACAACAGCCCGGTCCTGCGCTCGGCCGAATCGGACATCTCCGCCGCCGAGAAGCAGTACGAAGCCGCCAAGTCCACCTTCTACCCGCGCTTTGATGCCGAGCTTGGCACCAACGCCGACAACAATGTCTCGGGTGACGCCAGCCACAATAATGGTTGGGAAGCCATGGTGCGTATGCGCTTCAACCTGTTTGCCGGTGGCAGCAATAAAGCCGACCTGCAGTCCAAGTCGTACCAGGCCAACCAGGCCCTGGACATCCGCAACAACGCCCTGCGCCAACTCAACGAAGAACTGGGCCTGGCCTGGAACGCCCTGAACAACGCCAGCGCGCAGTTGCCGGTGGCCCAGCAGTACGTGGATCACAGCACCCGCGTGCGCACTTCCTACCAGCAGCAGTTCAGCCTTGGCCAACGGACCCTGCTCGACTTGCTCGACAGTGAGAACGAATTGTTCACCGCTTCCCGTCGTCTGGAAGAGATCAAGAACATTCAGTTATTTACTCAGTATCGAATCAAGGCGACCATGGGCGAATTGCTCAAAAGCCAGGGAGTGGTCGCACCGATGGCCTCCGTCGTGCAAACCGACGTGAAGCCTAAAGTCCAACTGCCCGGGATGAATTGAGCCACCCCTATAGCCCCATCTGTTAGTCGAGAGTGCACCGCGTGGAATCCGAAGTCAGTCGAGTTCATCTCAACCATGATCCCCGCACGCTGCACGACGACCCGTTACTTGACGGGCTGCTTGCACTCTGTGCCCTGCATCAGAAGCCGGCCAGCGCGGCCATGCTCACCACTGGCCTGCCGCTGCCTTCGCAGCGGTTGAGTGCCGAGCTGCTGCCCCGTGCAGCTGCGCGGGCCGGGCTGCAAGGGCGGGTGTTGCAACGCAAACTGGAACAGATCCCCACGATTGCCCTGCCGGCGTTGCTGCTGCTCAAAGAGGGGCGCAGTGCCGTGCTGGTGGGCTGGCAGGGCGATGACGAAGCCCGCATCCTGCTCAGCGAAAGCGACGGCGGTGAAGTCATCGTCAAGCGCGAGTTGCTGGCTGACGACTATGTCGGCAAAGTTTTCTTCGCCCAACCGCAGCACAAATTCGACGTCAACCACGGCACCCTGATTCCTCGCGCGCGTTCGTGGTTCCGGGACACGCTCAAGCGTTCGCGCTGGCTCTATACCGACGCCATCGCCGCCAGCTTCCTGATCAATATCATCGCGATGGCCGCGCCGTTGTTCGTGATGAATGTGTACGACCGTGTGGTGCCGAACCAGGCCACCGCCACCCTTTGGGTGCTGGCTGTGGGCATCTGCGGTGCCTATCTGTTCGACCTGATCCTCAAAAGCCTGCGCAGCCTGTGCCTGGACCTGGCCGGTAAAAAGACCGACCTGATCATCTCGGCCACGCTGTTCGAGCGCATTGTTGGCATGTCCATGAAGTACCGCCCTGCACGGGTCGGCAGCTTCGCGCAGAACATCCACGAGTTTCAGAGCCTGCGCGACTTCCTTGCGTCGCTGACCCTCACCAGTCTGATCGACCTGCCATTTACCCTGCTGATATTCCTGGTCATCGCCATCCTCGGCGGGCACCTGGTGTGGATTCCGGTGCTGGCGTTCCCGATTGCCCTGGGCATCGGCTATGCCCTGCAGAAACCGCTCGTTGCGACCATGGAGCGCACCATGGCGCTGGCCGCCGAGCGCCAGTCGAGCCTGATCGAAACGCTCGCCGGCCTGGATGCGGTCAAGGTCAATAACGCCGAGAGCGAGCGCCAGTATGGTTGGGAACAGACCATCGGCACCTTGAGCCGCCTTGAGCTGCGGGTGAAGTTGCTGTCGGGCCTGTCGATGAACATGACCCTGCTCATCCAGCAACTGGCCGGCGTGATCATGATCGTGTTCGGGGTGTACCAGATCATCGACGGCAACCTCAGCATGGGTGGCCTGATCGCCTGCTACATGCTCAGTGGCCGCGCCTTGAGCCCACTGGCTTCGCTGTCGGGCCTGCTGACCCGTTACCAGCAAGCCAAGGTCACCATGATGTCGACGGACCAGATGATGGAGCTGCCCCAGGAGCGTAATTTCGAAGAACGCCCCATGAGCCGCCGCACCCTGCAAGGCGCCATCGAGTGCCGCGGCCTTAGCTTTACTTACCCCAATCAACAGAACGCCGCGCTGAAAAACATCAACCTTATGATCAAGCCCGGCGAGAAAATCGGCATCATCGGCCGCAGCGGCTCGGGCAAGAGCTCCCTTGCCAAACTGATCGTCGGCCTTTATCAGCCAGACTCCGGCGCCTTGCTGGTGGATGGCGTGGATGTGCGCCAGATCGATGTCAGTGAACTGCGCCACAACATCGGCTACGTTGCCCAGGACATCCAATTGCTCGCGGGTACGCTGCGCGACAACCTGGTGTCCGGTGCGCGTTATGTCGAAGACGAAATGGTCCTGCAGGCCGCTGAGCTGGCCGGCGTGCACGAATTCGCCCGCCTGCACCCGCAAGGCTATGAGCTGCAAGTCGGTGAGCGTGGGCAGAACCTCTCCGGCGGCCAGCGCCAGAACGTCGCCCTGGCCCGCGCGCTGCTGCTCAACCCGCCTATCCTGCTGTTGGACGAACCCACCAGCGCCATGGACAACACGGGTGAAGAGCGCTTGAAACAACGCCTGCAAGCCGTGGTGCAAAACAAAACCATCGTGCTGGTCACCCACCGTGCCTCACTGCTCTCGCTGGTAGACCGCCTGCTGGTGGTCGACCGTGGGCAGATCCTCGCAGACGGCCCGAAAGCCGTGGTCATGGAAGCGTTGAAAAAGGGGCAGATCAGTGTTGCTTAATTCCATCAAAAGCGCGGTTGGCCGCTATTTCAAAGGTTCCGATTCGCTGCAGGGCCAGCCTCTGCCCGAGGTCAACAAAGCGCTGATCGAAGATGCACCGCGGGTTATCCGCCTGACCATCTGGGCGATCATTGCGTTCTTTATATTCCTGGTGACGTGGGCGGGCTTCTCCAGCATCGACGAAGTCACCCGTGGCGACGGCAAGGCGATCCCTTCGTCCAAGCTGCAGAAAATCCAGAACCTGGAAGGCGGTATCGTCTCCGAGTTGTACGTCAAGGAAGGCCAGGTGGTGGAAGCCGGCGCGCCGTTGATTCGCCTCGACGACACACGTTTCGTTTCCAATGCCGGCGAAACCGAGGCCCTGCGCCTGGCCATGCAATTGCGTGTCGAGCGCCTCAGTGCCCAGGTGGATGACCGCCCGCTGAACATCCCCGACGACGTGCTAAAGGCCGCGCCAAGCCAGGCCGCCAGCGAGCGCTCGTTGTATGACAGTCGCCGCCAGCAGTTGAAAGACGAAGTCGGTGGCCTGCAGGAGCAACTGGTGCAGCGTCAGCAGGAACTGCGTGAGTTCACCTCTAAACAAAGCCAGTACCGCAGCCAGTTGTCCCTGCAACGCCAGGAAATCAACATGTCCGAACCACTGGTGGCCCAGGGTGCGGTGTCGCCGGTGGAAGTGCTGCGCCTCAAGCGGGCCGAGATGGAAACCCGTGGCCAATTGGACGCCACCACCCTGGCGATTCCCCGTGCCGAATCGGCGATCAAGGAAGTGCAACGCAAGATCGACGAAACCCGTGGCAAGTTCCGCAGCGAAGCGCTGACCCAGCTCAACGAAGCCCGCACTGAACTGAACAAGGCCGAGTCCACTGGCCGCGCCCTGGAAGACCGGGTCAGCCGTACACTGGTTACCTCGCCAGTGCGCGGGATCGTCAAGCAATTGCTGGTCAACACCGTCGGCGGTGTGATCCAGCCGGGCAGCGACATGGTAGAAATAGTGCCGCTGAACGACACCCTGCTGGTGGAAGCCAAGATCCGCCCGCAAGACATTGCCTTCCTCCACCCAGGTCAGGAAGCGATCGTCAAATTCACCGCCTATGACTACACCATCTACGGCGGCCTGAAAGCCAAGCTCGAACGCATCGGTGCCGACACCATCACCGACGAAGACAAAAAAACCACCTACTACATGATCACCCTGCGCACCGATCGCAGCCACCTGGGCACAGACGAGAAGCCGTTGCTGATCATCCCCGGCATGGTCGCCTCGGTGGATATCATCACCGGCAAGAAGAGCATCCTGAGCTACCTGCTCAAGCCGATCATCAAGGCACGCGCCGAGGCGTTGCACGAGCGGTAATCTTCAGCGCCTGTCCCGGCCTATCGGGGCAAGTCTCCTCCCGCATTTTGAATGTATTCGCAGATCAAAATGTAGGAGAGGGCTTGCTCCCGATGGGGTCATCAGCCTCCCCACGGATTCCACTTTCAAAGCATATGTATATTCATTAACGGTATTTAATAGCCGGTTCTTATAGCTATAAAGTCACTCTCCTGTCCGACCGGGAGTGCCCAAATGTCTGCCACCTCTACTGTTCCAACAGCGACCTCATCCACCCAGGTTTTCGAAGTTCGCCCACTCCCCGGCAGCGTCGGTGCCGAGATCATCGGCCTGGACTTGTCGCGCCCGGTCAACGACCACGACTTCGCCCGCATCCACCGTGCGCACCTGGACCATCACGTTGTGGTGTTCCGTGACCAACGCATCACCCCCGAGCAGCAGATCGCCTTCAGCCGCCGCTTCGGTGTGTTGCAGATCCACGTGCTCAAGCAATTCCTGTTGGCCAACCACCCGGAAATCCTGATCGTCTCCAACATCATCGAAAACGGCCAATCCATCGGCCTGGGCGATGCGGGTAAGTTCTGGCACTCGGACCTGTCGTACAAAGAACTGCCCAGCCTGGGCTCTATGCTGCACGCCCAGGAGTTGCCCTCCGAAGGCGGCGACACGCTCTTTGCCGACATGCACAAAGCCTGGGACCAACTGCCTGAACACCTGCGCAAAGCCGTGGAAGGCCGAAGTGCCGCTCACTCATACACGGCGCGTTACAGCGAAACCAAATTCGAAGGCAACTGGCGCCCGACCCTGACCCCTGAGCAGCTCGCTCAGGTCGCCGAAGTGGTGCACCCCATTGTGCGCACTCATCCGGAAAACGGGCGCAAGGCGCTGTTTGTCAGCGAAGGCTTCACCACGCGCATTATCGGCTTGCCGGAAGACGAAAGTCGCGATCTGCTGGCCCAGTTGTACGCCCACAGCGTGCTGCCGCAGAACATCTACCGCCACCAGTGGCAGCCTCACGACATGGTGTTCTGGGACAACCGCTCGCTGATCCACCTGGCCGCCGGGTGCCCAAGCCACCTGCGACGCAAGCTGTTTCGCACCACCATCCAGGGCGATGCGCCGTTCTGAAACCCATACCCGGCAAGAGAGACGAAATGAACGCGCCCCTGCAAGGCCACGCGGCCAGCACCCCGAGTACGGCCCAACCGTTGTTGGCGGTGGACAACGTCAGCCTCGAATACCGCACGCCTGAACGTGTGGTGCGGGCCACCCACCAAGTCAGTTTCGAGATTGACCCGGCCGACCGCTACGTGCTGCTCGGCCCATCGGGTTGCGGCAAATCGACGTTGCTCAAGTCCATCGCCGGGTTTATCAAACCCTGTGAAGGTGAGATCCGCCTGTTGGGGCAGAGAGTCGAGCAACCAGGCCCGGACCGTATCGTGGTGTTCCAGGAGTTCGACCAGTTGCCGCCCTGGAAAACCGTCAAGCAGAACGTGATGTTCCCGCTGCTGGCGTCGAAAACCCTGAAGCGCCGCGAAGCCGAAGCACGGGCCCTGCATTACCTCGACAAAGTCGGCCTCAGTGCCTTCGCCGATGCTTATCCGCACACCTTGTCCGGTGGCATGAAAGCCCGTGTGGCCATCGCTCGCGCCTTGGCCATGCAGCCGAAGATCCTGCTGATGGACGAACCCTTCGCCGCCCTCGACGCCCTGACCCGACGCAAGATGCAGGAAGAGCTGTTGCGGCTCTGGGAAGAGGTGCGCTTCACCCTGCTGTTCGTCACCCATTCCATCGAAGAAGCGTTGGTGGTGGGTAATCGCATCCTGTTGCTGTCGCCCCATCCCGGGCGAGTACGCGCTGAAATCCACAGCCATCAATACGACCTGCACAGCCTTGGCGGTGCAGAGTTCCAGGCCTCGGCGCGGCGCATTCATCGCCTGCTGTTCGACGAAGCGCCTGAGGCCGAACGTGAGTTGGGTTTCGCCGATATCCGCATCGCTTATTGAAAGGGGTCGTTCATGCGCCAGGAATTTGAAGTCAACCTCGAACCGCTGCTCAGCGTCCCCGTGGAACGCGAGCTGCCCTTGCGCCACCGCCTTTGGCAACAAGGTTGGCTGCGCAAGGGCTTGATCCTGATCGTGCTCGCCATTCTCTGGGAAGCCGTTGCGCGCTATCAGAACAATGACTTGCTGCTGCCGAGCGTTCTGCAAACCGCTCAGGCGCTGTTCGACGGCCTGCTCAGCGGCGAACTGCTCAGTAAGGTCAGCATCTCGCTGGCGGTTCTGATCAAGGGGTACCTGATCGGCATCGTGCTGGCGTTTGCCCTGACCACGCTGGCGGTGTCGACCCAGCTGGGCCGCGACCTGCTGAGCACCCTGACCTCGATGTTCAACCCGCTGCCGGCGATTGCGCTGCTGCCGCTGGCGTTGCTGTGGTTCGGCCTGGGGCAGAACAGCCTGATTTTCGTACTGGTGCACTCGGTGTTGTGGGCCTTGGCGCTGAACACTTACTCCGGTTTTCTCGGGGTGTCCGAAACCCTGCGCATGGCCGGCCGCAACTATGACCTCAAGGGCATGCGCTTCGTGCTGTTTATCCTGATCCCGGCGGCGCTCCCCTCGATCCTGGCCGGCCTGAAGATCGGCTGGGCATTTGCCTGGCGTACCCTGATCGCCGCCGAACTGGTGTTCGGCGCCACCAGCGGCAAGGGCGGGTTGGGGTGGTACATCTTCCAGAACCGCAATGAGCTGTACACCGACAAGGTGTTTGCCGGGCTGGCCGTGGTGATCCTGATTGGCTTGTTAGTGGAGAACCTGGTGTTCAACACCTTCGAACGGCTTACGGTGAAGCGCTGGGGCATGCAGCGCTCGTAACCCTGCTACGATTGCACCCCATTCACTCCCCACTGATCATGAGTGCTTGGCATGCAACTACCGGACATGAACCTGCTGGTCGCCCTCGACGCCTTGCTCGACGAGGGCAGTGTGGTCGGCGCTGCGCGACGCATGAATTTAAGCCCGGCGGCCATGAGCCGCACCCTCACGCGCATTCGCGAAGCGGTGGGCGATCCGATTCTGGTGCGCGCCGGCCGCGGCCTGGTGCCCACACCCAAGGCCCTTCAACTGCAAGGCCAAGTGCGCAATGTGGTCGAGCAGGCGGCGTTGCTGTTTCGTTCGGCGGATCAAGTGGATTTGAGTACCTTGCGCCGTCGTTTCAGTGTGCGGGCCAACGACTTCTTTATCGGTGTGTATGGCGGTCGCCTGTTCGACACCATGGAGCGCATGGCCCCGCTGTGCGAGCTGTGTTTCGTGCCCGAAGGCGACACCGACGACGAAGCGCTGCGTGAGGGGCGGTTGGATCTGCGCGTAAGCAACACCCAGCCCGCAAGCCCTGAAGTGAAAGTGCAGAACCTGTTTTCGACCACCTTCATCGGTCTGGCGCGCAAAGGCCATCCGTTGTTTGACGAAGACATCACCGCCGCGCGCTTTGCCAGTTATTCCCACATCAGTATTTCGCGGCGCGGTATCTCCCGTGGCCCGATCGATACAGCGCTGAATGCCCAGGGCCTGGAGCGACGCGTGGCGATGATCGCCCCAGGCTTTCACGGTGCAATGTTCATGTTGCCCGACTCCGACCTGATCCTGCCGGTACCCAAGGAAGCGCTCTACAGTGCCAATCGCTTGAACCTGCCGTTGCGTGCATTCCCGCTGCCGATTTCGCTCCCGACACTGGTGCTGGCCCAGTCCTGGCACCCGCGCTTCGACAAAGACCCCGCCCACAAGTGGCTGCGCGAGATCATGCGCGAGAGTTGCCACGCCACCTGGCTGGAAGCCCAGCCGACCTAGTTTCAACGCGCGCCACAATGTAGGACAGAGCTTGCTCCCGATGGCGGTAGGTCAGGTGCAAATTCATCGCTGACACAGTCGGGGAAGCTTCCACAGTGGATTGCGTTTGGCGCACTTATAACTTGCCGATAAGTAACTTTTTGTCATGGATATGCCTGATTAAACTGCTCGGGTACTTTCATTTTCGAGTTAAGTGTCCATGACTTCCCTCGCTGCCCCGGCTCTCCAGGCTGCAGCCAAACCTACTGCGCTCAACCCGCCGGTGTTCGGCCCGCGCATCGTCATTGGCCTGGTCGGCGTGTTGCTGGCGGTGCTGGTGTCGGGACTCAACGAAATGGTCACCAAAGTCGCACTCGCTGATATCCGCGGTGCGCTGTACATCGGTTTTGACGAAGGCACCTGGTTGGTGGCGGCCTACACCGCTACCTCCGTGGCGGCGATGGCCTTTGCACCTTGGTGTTCGGTGACCTTTTCCCTGCGCCGTTTCACGCTGTGTGCCATTGCGTTGTTCACCGTGTTGGGCATCCTGTGCCCGTTCGCGCCGAACTACGAAAGCCTGCTGCTGCTGCGCACTGTGCAAGGCCTGGCCGGTGGGGCGTTGCCGCCGATGTTGATGACCGTGGCGCTGCGTTTCCTGCCGGCCAACGTCAAGCTGTACGGCCTGGCCGCCTACGCGCTGACCGCCACTTTCGGTCCGAGCCTGGGCACGCCGCTGGCGGCGTTGTGGACCGAATATGTCGGCTGGCAGTGGGCGTTCTGGCAAATTGTTGCACCGTGCCTGTTGGCGATGGCGGCGGTGGCCTACGGCTTGCCGCAAGACCCGCTGCGCCTGGAGCGTTTCAAGCAGTTCAACTGGCGCGGTTTGCTGCTTGGGTTCCCGGCGATCTGCATGCTGGTGATCGGCCTGTTGCAGGGCAATCGCCTGGACTGGTTCGAGTCCGGCCTGATTACGTTCCTGCTGAGTGGCGGCAGCCTGTTACTGGTGCTGTTCATGCTCAACGAATGGTCGCACCCGCTGCCATTCTTCAAGTTGCAGATGCTTGGCCTGCGCAACCTGGCGTTTGCCCTCATCGTGCTGGCCGGCGTGCTGATGGTGCTGACCTCGGTGATCATCATCCCCTCGAGTTTCCTGGCTCAGGTCCAGGGTTATCGTCCGCTGCAGACCGCACCGGTGATGCTGCTGATGGCGCTGCCGCAACTGATCGCACTGCCGTTGGTGGCGGCGCTGTGCAACTTGCGCTGGGTCGACTGCCGTTGGGTGTTGGGCGTTGGTTTGAGCATGTTGGTGCTGTGTTGCATCGGCAGCTCGCACCTGACTTCAGCGTGGATTCGCGACGATTTCTTTGGTTGGTACCTGCTGCAAATCTTTGCTCAGCCGATGGCCGTATTGCCGCTGCTGATGCTCTCCACCGGCAGTATCCAGCCGACGGACGGGCCGTTCGCCTCGGCCTGGTTCAACACCGTCAAGGGCCTCGCCGCGGTGGTTGCCACCGCCGTGCTGGATACCCTGACCACCCAGCGCCTGCACTTTCACTCGACGATGCTGGTGGACCGCCTGGGCAATTCACCCCTGGTCGACGCTGACGCGCCTGGTCTGGCCCGCCGCCTGCACGAGCAGGCGGTGGTACTCACTTCTGCGGATCTCTACTGCGTCATGGCAGGTATCGCGGTGGCGTTGATCCTGCTGATTTTCTGGATGCCCACGCGGATCTTTCCGCCTCGCGCACCGACATAGCCCAAGGACTTTTCATGAAACGCAAAGACAAAATTGCCGTCTCCGTTATTGCCGTGTTCGCCGTTGGCGTGCTGGTGTACCTGGTCGCGCCGGGTATGTTGGGCAGCAAGCGCCAGACCACCAACGACGCCTTCATCGCGGCCGACTTCACGTTGGTCGCGCCGCGTGTTGCCGGTTTTATCAAGGAAGTGCTGGTGGAGGACAACCAGCGCGTCAAGGCCGGCCAATTATTGGCATTGATCGACGACCGTGATTTTCGCGCCGCCGCCCAGGCTGCCGACGCCGACACCTTGGTCGCCCGGGCTCAATTGAAAAATGCCAATGCAACCCTGGAGCGCCAAAGCTCGGTGATCGCCCAGGCCCAGGCTACCGTAGCGGCGGATCGCGCCGAAATGGCCTTCGCCGAGCACGAACTGAACCGCTACAACCACCTCGCCGGTGTTGGCGCAGGCACGGTGCAGAACGCCCAGCAAGCCAAGACCCGCATTGACCAGGCCACTGCGCGCCTGGCTAATGCCACCGCCGTGCTGGCGGCCGAACGCAAGCAGGTGGAGATCCTCACCGCCCAGCGCGACGCCGCCGAAGGTGGACTTAAGCGCGCCCAGGCCGC
This sequence comes from Pseudomonas sp. MWU13-2517, assembly GCF_023242545.1. NCBI lineage: Bacteria > Pseudomonadati > Pseudomonadota > Gammaproteobacteria > Pseudomonadales > Pseudomonadaceae > Pseudomonas > Pseudomonas sp. MWU13-2517. Next base: position 13,615 of record NZ_JALMFA010000013.1, read on the forward strand.
ACTGGAAATGGCCAGTTATCAGCTGTCCTACACGCGCATCGTCGCGCCGGTAGATGGCATGGTCGGCGAGCGTGCGGTGCGCGTCGGCGCTTACGTGACGCCGGGCAGTAAGATCCTCGCGGTGGTGCCGCTGGCCGACGCCTATGTGGTGGCCAATTTCCAGGAAACCCAGCTGTCCCACATGCATGCCGGCCAAGCCGTGCAAGTGCGTGTGGACAGTCTCGATGGCGAATTGCTCAATGGTCATCTGGAAAGCCTGGCGCCGGCCACCGGAGTGACATTTGCTTCGGTCAAGCCGGATAACGCCACCGGCAACTTCACCAAGGTGGTGCAGCGGATCCCGGTGAAGATCGTCCTCGAACCCAACCAGCCGCTGACCGAGCGCCTGCGCGTCGGCATGTCGGTAGAGGCCAGCGTCGACACCCAGGCTATTGCGCCGCCGCGTGAGGTGGCCCAGCAATGAGAAAAATTGCCTGGCTCACCTTGAGCCTGATCAGCTTGAGCGCCTGTACCGTAGGCCCGGACTTTCAGCGGCCTCAGGGCTCGCAAGTCGCTCAATGGAACGAACCCCAAGGGCGCCAGGCTGCCAGCCGCGCCGTCAGCGAGCCCTTGCAGGAGCGCTGGTGGGACGTGTTCCACGACGCGCAACTGTCGGCGCTTACGCGCCGCGCTCTGACCGACAACCTCGACCTGAAACTCGCCAGCAGCCGCTTGCAACAAAGCCGCGCCGTGCGCCAGGTGAGTACTGCCGAGCGTTATCCGAACCTTGATGCAACGGGTGGCTACCAGCGCAAACGCAACAGCGGCAAAGGGTTGAACGACCCCTCCGGCGAGAATGGCCGCTCGGCTTACAGCCAATGGGACGTGGGCTTCTCTGCCGCGTGGGAGCTGGACTTCTGGGGCCGGGTCAGGCGTGAAACCGAAGCCGCCGACGCCACGTTGCAAGTCGCCGAAGACGACCGCCGCGCCGTGTTGTTGTCGGTGCTCGCCGAGACGGCTCAGGACTACATTCAACTGCGCGGCGTGCAGAACACCCGCGCCGTTACCGAGCAAAACCTCGAAGTCGCCCGTCACAGCCTCAAGCTCTCGCAACTGCGCCTGGCCGATGGCGTGGCCACGGACCTGGACGTGGCCGAAGCCGCGGCCCAGGTGGCGACCATCGAGGCGCGCCTGCCGGACTTGCAGCAGCGTCAGGACCAATTGATCAACGCCCTGAGCCTGCTGGTGGGTGAGCCGCCCCAGGCGTTGCACGCGCAATTGTCCAAGGACGCCGCCGTGCCGCAAACCCAGCGCCAGGTTGCGATTGGCCTGCCGTCGCAACTGGCCGAGCGCCGCCCCGATATCCGTCGGGCCGAGGCACGTCTGCACGCGGCTACCGCCAGCATTGGCGTGGCCAAGGGCGACTTCTACCCGCGTATCACCCTGTCCGGCAGCGTCGGTTCCCAGGCCATGCAACTGTCGGATTTCGGTTCCTGGGGCTCCCGCGCGTTTTCCATCGGCCCGCAATTGAGCCTGCCGCTGTTCAATGGTGGGCGCCTGCAAGGCATGTTGAATTTGCGCGAGGCCCAGCAGCAGGAAGCGGCGCTGGCTTACCAGCAAACCGTGCTGCGCGCCTGGCATGAAATCGACGATCAGTTGACCCGCTACAACGCCAGCCAATTGCGTCGCGACAGCCTCGCCGAAGCGGTGCGCCAGAACCAGATCGCCCTGGCCACCGCGCAACATCAGTATGTGGAAGGCGTGGTGGATTTCGTCAATGTGCTCACCGTGCAAAGCGCGCTGCTGGCGACGCAGGAACAGTGGGTTGAAAGTTCCACGGGCGTGTCGTTAGCCATGGTGGGCTTGTACAAAGCCTTGGGCGGTGGCTGGGAATCGGTGTACCCGTTGCAAACCGCCGGGCGCTGAACCACAAAGAGTTTTGTCAGTCGCGAAATAAGGTGTAATGATAATTGCTCTCAATAGTGTATCTGAGCTTTTCATGGACACCGCGACTGACGGCCAGCAACAGCTTCACCTCCTGTACCGCGACCATCACGGCTGGCTGCAAGGCTGGCTGCGCAAGCGCCTGGGCGACCGCGAGCAGGCTGCCGACGTGGCCCAGGACACCTTTTTGCGTCTGTTGGTGTCCGGGCGCTTTCCTGGAGACAAGGAAAGTCGAAGTTATTTAGCGCAGATCGCACGCAACCTGGTGATCGACCAATGGCGCCGCCTGCGTATCGAGCGCGCCTATCTGGAGAGCATCGCGCATCTGCCTGAACCTGAATCGCCGTCACCGGAAACCCGCGCGCTGATCCTGGAAACCCTGTTGCACATCGACGCCATGCTCGACCGCATGCCCGACAACGTACGCCGGGCGTTTCTGTTGTCGCAATTCGAAGGCTTGAGCTACGCGCAGATCGCTGAGCGCCTGGAGGTCACGGTCAGTTCGGTGCAGAAGTACATGACCCGCGCCATCGTCGCTTGTTACCAGGTGGCCTACGCCGAATGAAGCAGGACGCCCCGATTGCCGAGGAAGTTGTCGAGCAGGCCAGCGAGTGGCTGATGCTGCAGTGGGGCGGCGACCTGCACGGTGAGCAACACCAGGCATTTGCCCGATGGCAGGCCGCCGACCCGGAACACCGCCGCGCCTGGCAACGCTTGCAGCAACTGCAACAGACCCTCGGCGGCGTGCCTGCCGAGAGCGCTCGCGCGGTGCTGCGCGACACGCCGGATACCCAACGCCGTGCGGCCCTCAAGTTGCTCGGCTTGCTATTGGTCGCCGGTGGCAGCGGTTATCTGGTGCAGCGTAGCGAACCTTGGCAAGTGGCCTTCGCCGCGCACCGCACCACCACGGGCGAGATTCGCCGCGTGATCCTCAGCGACGGCACGCGGGTGGACCTCAACAGTGACAGTGCGTTTGACCTGCATTTCAACGGCAGTGAGCGGCGCATTCGCCTGATCCGTGGCGAGATCCTGCTGACCAGCGGCCATGACCCCTTGCGCCCGTTGATCGTCGAGACCCCGGCCGGTGACGTGCAGGCGCTGGGTACCCGCTTTGCGGTGCGCGAACTGCCCGATGGCAGCCGCGTCGACCTCTTCGAAGGCCGCGTGCGCGTCAGCCCGCTGCAGGGGGCGGCGGTGCAGATGAGTGCCGGCGAGAGTTTATGGTTCAACGCACGCGAAAGCTCGGCATTGCCTGCGGTAAACGCCAATGCCAGCAGTTGGACCGAGCACCGCCTGGTCGCCGAGCGCCAGCCGCTGGGTGAGTTTGTCGCGCAGTTGAGCCGCTATCGACCAGGCGTGCTGCGGTGCGACCCGGCAGTGGCCGATTTGCTGCTGACCGGTGTGTTTCCACTGCGCAACACCAACGCGATCCTCGCGGCACTGGAGCGTACGCTGCCGGTGCAGGTCCAGACGGTGACGCGCTTCTGGGTGACGATCAAGGCCAGGGTCTGAAAATATTTTTGCCGGTGCTTGTCGGTTTGCGCACTTCGCTCGGGTTAGCTCTTGAAAGCCAATCAAGAAGCGTTCTCACGGGGAGCCCAGCGATGTCGCACCACCCAATCCAACCCTTGGCCCGCGCTCTACGCCGGGGCCTGTTCGTCAGCCTGTTGGCCACGGTACCGACGGTGCCGGCGCTGGCTCAGGCCCAAGAGAGCAGCGAGGCCCTGCACGCCTACAGCATTCCTGCGGGCAGTCTCGATCAGGCATTGAACCGCTTTGCCAGCGCTTCCGGAATTTTGCTGTCGGTCGATGCCTCGCTCACTCAGGGTAAGCGCAGTGCTGGCCTGCAGGGCCGTTACGGAGTGGCGACCGGCCTGGAGCGGCTGCTGGCGAGCAGCGGTTTGACGGCAGTGCAAGCCCAGGGTGGTTGGTCGTTGCAGGCAATGCCCGAGGGCGGCCCGTTGCAGTTGGGCGCGACGCAAATCAGCGCCGAGCAGGCCCGGGAAAGTGCCTGGGGGCCTGTGGAGGGTATCGTCGCCACGCGCAGTGCGTCCGGCAGCAAGACCGATTCGGCACTGGTGGAGATCCCCCAGACCATCAACGTGATCAGCGCCGCCGAAATCAAGGCGCGCGGAGTCCAGAGCGTTACCCAGGCGTTGCTCTACACGCCGGGCATGACGGCGGGCGGTTTCTCTGACCGGGTCAAGTTGTTCGATGAACCGACCTCTCGCGGGTTCTCGCCCACGCCGCTGTACCTCGATGGTTTGCACCTGCCCTACGGTGGCGGCAGCACCGGCGGTGCGTTGCAGATCGAGCCTTATGGGCTGGAGCGCATCGAAGTGCTCAAGGGCCCGGCCTCGGTGCTGTATGGGCAGAATCAGCCCGGCGGTATCGTCAACATGGTCAGCAAGCGCCCCAGCGAAACGCCGATTCATCAGGTGGTGCTGGAGGCCGGTACTTACGAACATAAAAGCGCGGCCATCGACCTGGGTGGACCGCTGGATGAGCAAGGGCAATTTCTCTATCGCCTGACCGGCCTGGCCAATGACGGGCAGGACGAAATCAACTACGTCCAGAACAAACGTCAGTTCATCGCCCCCAGCCTCACCTGGCGCCCCGACGACGACACCCACGTGACCATGTTTGCCCAATACCAGAAAGACAAAGGCGTACCCGAAGCCCAAGGCTTGCCGGCGTCCGGCACGTTGTGGGCCAACCCCAACGGCAAGATCAAGCGCGACCTGTTCCTCGGCGAACCCGGCGTGAACCAGTACAACCGCGAGCAATATGTGCTGGGCTACGAGGTCTCCCATCGCCTGAACGACACCTGGACCCTCAAGCAAAACGCACGCTACGCCGAGGTGGATGACCGCTACACCGCGCCTCTGCACGGCTACGCTTTCGTCGCCAACCCGGCGACCGGCGTGAAGGACCAACGCTACCTGCAACGCTTTGGCGTGGACTGGGCGCAAGACAACAAAGTGTTCGGCGTGGACAGCATCGCTCAGGCCGAATTCGACACCGGCGTGTTGGCCCACACCTTGATCGTCGGCCTGGATTACTACCATTCCAACTCACAGTTCCACGGCTTGTACGACCGTAACCCGCCGATCATCGACCTGTTCAAACCGGTCTACGGCCAGCGCCTGAATTTTGGTCAACCTTACCGTTGGGACCGCTCCATCACCCAGACCGGGTTATACCTGCAGGACCAGATCAAACTGGATAAATGGGCATTGGTACTGGGTGGGCGTTACGACTGGGCCAATGTGGTGAACAAGGAGCCGCTGGCCGATACCCGCTTTGCCAGCAAGGACCAGGCGTTCACCGGCCGTGCGGGGTTGGTGTACCTGTTCGATAGCGGTGTGGCGCCGTTTGTCAGTTATTCCGAATCCTTCCTGCCGCTGGCTGGCACCGACGCCAACAGCAAACCTTTTGAGCCGTCGACCGGCAAGCAGTACGAAGTCGGTGTGAAGTACCAGCCGCCGGGGCAGAAGAGTTTTGTGCAGGTCTCGGTCTACCAGTTGGATCAGGAAAACGTGCTGACCACCAACCCGGCGGACACCACCTTCAGCACCCAAAGCGGCGCCATGCGTTCGCGAGGTGTAGAGCTGGAAGCCAAGGCCGCGCTCAGCGACGCTTGGGACGTTGTCGCCTCGGCTGCACGTAACGACATCAAATACACCAAGGACAACGACGGTCGCCAAGGCCGCCACCCCGCTGGCATCTCGCCGCTGACGGCGTCGATGTGGGTCAACTACACCGTGCTGGGCGATACGCCGCTGGTCGGCCTGGGCGCCGGCCTGGGTGTACGCTATGCGCGCCAGAGTCTGGGCGACTACTACGAGGGCGCCTTCAGCGTACCTTCGTACAGCGTCTACGACGCCAGCCTGAGCTACGACCTGGGCAAGTCGCCGCTGAAACTCAAGGGTGTGAAGCTGGCGATGAACGTGCAGAACCTCACCAACAAAACCTACGTATCGCAGTGCACCAGTAACCTGGACTGCTACTACGGGGCAGGGCGCACGGCGGTATCGAGCCTGACGTATGACTGGTAAGCGCAAAGCGGGCTGTTGTGGTGAGCGGGTTTGAGCCGCTCACTAAAGATCGGCCCGGCCTCTCAGGGATTCTGCAAAAAAACCACATACCCCCGAAACCACTCACTCCCCTGCAGATACCCCGGCGCTTCCCAAGCCCCTCCCTGGATCAGCCCTACCTTGAACGGCAGCCCCAGCCGGTTCATCCGTGGCAGATACGCGGCGTAATCCGGGATGCTGAGGCGTCCTTGATAGGTCTGCACCACCACCTCATCTACCACGCCCTTGAGCTGGGCGATAGCGGCCGGGTCGGCGTTGCTGCTCCAGTCCATCAGGCCGGTAATGCTCAGGCGCAGGTCGGCGGGCAGGCGTTGGCGCAGGTCACGCAGGAAGGCGGTGTATTCGTGCAGGTATTGGGTGCGCGCATCGAAGTCGATCTGGATGCCCACCACCGGGTTGCCCGCGTCGCGCCAGCGTTGCACCTGGCCGAACACTTGGGCGTAGATTCGCTCCGGCCAGTGCAGGGTGTGGGCGCGGTAGACCACCCAGACCTCGCCCTGGGTCAGGCGCGGTACGCTGATGCCCTGGGCGATCAGTTGCACGCCGCGCTGGGGTGCGCGGCGGGTCGAGTTGATCTGGCCCTGGAGGATATACAGGGTTTTAGCCTGCTTGAGCACCGGCTGCGGAGTGACGCCGCTCCACAGCCAGAAGGCGTCATAGTCCCGGGCATCGACGGCGCCGAAGGCTGGGCTTGCCAACAATAGCAAACCGAGCCACAGGTGCTTCACCAGTAGTACTGCAACGACGTGCCCCATTGGGTGTCGGCGAAAGTGGTTTTCAGCTGGCGGAACCACGCCTTGCGCACGGCCGGTTCAACGTCATCGCCGCCGCAACTGTTATAGCCCGAGGGTGCGTAGCAGTTGATGGCACGGAACAGGGCATAGGCCTTGTCGTTCTTCGGTGCCTTGGCGTTGGCGATAACGCGTTTGTAGCCCTCGAGCCGCGAGAAGGTTTCACCTTTGAAGTCCGACGCCGTGCTGCCCAGGCTACCGGCGGCACGCGCTTGTTCCAGCGGCATGCCGTCCAGGCCGTTACGCAGGATGAATTCACCGAAGCAGTTCAGGCCCTGCGGGTTTTTCGCGTCGTTTTGCAAGGTCGCGGCGGTTTGCGCGATGCTTGGGCACGCATAGCCGGATTCGGCCTTTTCACCATTCCACTGGAACAGTTTCAGGCTCTGGCTGGAGCTATAGACATAGCCCAGGCTGGTGCCCAACTTATCTTCGGGCGCCTGGGCCGGCAGTTGTTTGAGATCGTCGGCGAAGTTGGCGAACTGGCTGTGCAGCAGGTCTTTGTAGAGCAGCACGAATTGCGCGGTGTTGCGCTCCACGGGGTCGTTGGCCTTGGCAAGTTGCTGGCGCAGCAAGTCCGGTCCGGCTACGTTGCGCAGCAGGATATAGCGCACTTGCTGGGCGCTGATCGGTGAGTCGGCGGCAAACACCTTGGCCAGCTGGCCGCTGCGTTCATAGTTCATGGCCAGGGCCAATTCCAACTGGTCGCGTTGCAGTGGCAGCTTGGCCAGCGGCAGCAGTTTCAGCCACAACGCTTCGGCGGCTTGCCAGTCCTTTTTCTCTTCCAGGGCCAATGCGCGCAGGGTCTGTTGGCTGAAGGCGAAATAATCCAGGTTCGAGGGCACCTGCTCGGGCAACAGCTTCAAGGCGCTGTCCGGCTGATGTTCGACGTACAGCGCATAAGCGGCCTTTGCGTAGTCGAACAGTGCCGGTTCGTTGGCAAATACGCTTTTTTGCTCGTCGAGGTCTTCGCGAGTGAGTTCCGGCGGGGTATAGGCACGCATCGACATCAGGTCGGTGACCAACTGGATCATCGGGTTTTGCACGGTGCTGCGATTGATCATCAACAGTTTGAGGTCAGCTTCTTCCACCAGCTCTTCTACCGACGCATTGCGCTGTGCATCCGTCGCCTGGGTCAGTTGCCAGGCGTAGGCCTGGGCCAGTTTGTCGACGTCGTCCGCCAGCCAGTAAACCCGACGCAGCAGGCCATGGGCAGATGCTGCGTACGCGCCCTGTGGATAAGTTTTCAGGTAACCGAGGAAGCCTTCTTCGGCGTTTCTCAAGGCTGACTTATCCACACGCTCGAGTTTCGGCATGCCGTACTCGTCAAACGCCTCGGCCTGCGCCTGGTTCAGCGAAGTACGTGCAGTCATGTACAGCGCGGTTTCTTTGAGCCAGGGCTGGGCGCTGCTGCTTGCAGCGGCAAAGCCGCGTTCGGCGTCACTGAAGCGCCCGCTGTAGAAGTCGGCGGCGGCTTGCAGATAGGTGCGCAGCAGTTGGCCTTCGGGCGACTGAATCTGTTGCGCGTCCACGACTTGGCCATTCCAGTCGCACGTTGTGAGCAACTGCAAGCGGGCTTTTACCAGCAATTCGCGCTCAGCCGCCGGTATGTCGGCCTTGACGACCTGGGCGATAAACGCAGCGGCGCTGTCGTCATCATTGCTGCGGCAGCGGCTGCCTTCACCGCTGAGGAAGGCTTGGCCGGCGGTCTTGGTATCGCCGCGCGGGATGCCCAAGGGGGCGAGCAGTTCGTCAAGGCCGGGCGCCGATGAGTCGTCTACTTCTGCGGGCGGGGTGTCATTTGAGGTCAGGCGATACACCGGGAACGGCACCGGGCCGAAGCCTTGTTCCAGGTCGGTTTCATTCAGTGCGTTCGGTGTCAGGGGCGCTACCTGTTTGTCTGCCAGCAACAAGCGCAGGTTCACCCGGCTGTCATTGCCCGGGCTCAGGAAGGGCAGGTTGCTACAACTTTCAAGGCTGTCGCGTGATACCCGCCAGTCGGGGTAGCAAAAGTCATCACTGCTGGCCTGGGCTTGAAAGGAAAGGCCGGCGAGCAGCGCCAGTCCCAGAGGTTGCAGAAAGCCGATACGCATGACGTGTCCTTTGATCCTGGATCCTTGGAAGGTCGCAATCATAACGTACGTCTGCGAAGACGTCGGCAGCGCCCTACAATAAATTCAGATTTGTCCGTTTTGGGTAGTGGCATTTTGAATTCTCTGCCCTAGACTGCCGACATCATCAGGGAGTAGTCGTTATATGGAGCAGTTGCGTAGTTGGGTGTTTGGAGTTTCGTGCCTGATGGGCATGGCGCAACTGGCGATGGCCGATGACCCGTTGCTGGATCATCCTCCTGCGGCGGCAGCGAGTGCCAACGAGGCGCGCGGCGTGTTGCGCGCCCGCGACCAGGCGATGCTGGCCAGCGAGTTGTCAGGGCGAATCGTCGAGTTGCCTTTCAGCGAGGGTGAATCGTTCAAGAAGGGTGACACGCTGGCGCGCTTCGATTGTTCGGCCTACCAGGCCCAGTTGAATGCCGCCCAGGCCGCCAGTCGTGGCGCCGGTGAGGAGCTTGCGCACAACAAACAGCTGGCGGCACTCAACTCCGTCGGGCGTTTTGAAGTGGCCCGCGCTGAAGCCAAGCTCACTGAAACCCAGGCCCAGTCCCAGGTCTATCAAGTACAGGTCAAACGCTGCAGTGTGCTGGCGCCGTATGACGGCCAGGTGGTGCAGCGCAAGGTCCAGCGCTATGAAAGCGTCTCGGCCGGCGCGCCGTTGCTGGAGATCGTCGACAACCATAGCCTGGAAATCCACTTGCTGGTGCCGTCACGCTGGATGGGCAAGCTCAAGCCCGGTCAGACGTTCAACTTCACTCCCGACGAAACCGGCCAGGCGTTCACGGCCACGGTCAAACGCCTCGGGGCCCGTATCGATGAAGGCAGCCAGACGCTGCTGCTGGTCGCCACCTTGCCGAACGCCTCCGGGCTGCTGGCAGGCATGAGCGGTACCGCTCACTTTGCGCAATTGCAATGAACGCACCGATGCCGGGCCACGCCGAACGTGTGTTTGCGCAGTTTCTCGACCTTGAGCGTCAGATCCGTGCTGCGCGTACTACCGAACAACTGGCCTATAGCCTGGTCAACGATGGTCAACCGCTGTTCGGCTATCGTCATGCCGCACTGTTGATCGCCGGCAAGGTACGGGCGGTGACGGCGGTGAGCAGCGTCGACCCCAACGCGCCGTTCGTGGCCTTTGTCGAGCAAGCGGTGGCGCAGTTGCACAAGCTGGCGTTGAGCCAAACCGCACGCACGGTGCCCGCTGAACAGTTGAGTGGCGCGGTGCAGGCTGATTGGCAGAGCCTGTCCGCCGGGCACGTGTTCTGGTTGCCGCTGATCGATCCCCAAGGCCGAGTGTTCGGCGGTCTGTGGCTGGCACGAGATACGCCGTGGAATCCGGCCGAGCAAGTGCTGCTGGCGCAACTGGGCGACACCTGCAGCCATGCCTGGCATGCATTGCAACCGCGTCAGCCGTGGCGCTTGCGCCTGACCCGCAAGCGCCAGATAGCGGCGGTGGTGGCGTTGCTGCTGATGTTGCTGATCCCGGTGCGCCAATCGGTGCTGGCGCCGGCCGAAGTGGTGCCGTTGGCGGGGCAGGTCGTCGCGGCGCCGTTAGACGGGGTCATCGCCGAATTCCTGGTCAAGCCCAACCAGACGGTGAAAACCGGCGATCTGTTGTTGCGCTTTGAGAGCACCACGCTGACGGCCCAGGCGGACGTGGCGGCGCGGGCTTTGGGCGTGGCCGAGGCCGAATTGAAGGCCAATTCCCAGCGTGCCTTTGCCGATGCCGAGTCCAATTCGAAGATTGACCTGCTGGCCGCGCGCGTCGAGCAAAAACGCGCTGAACGTGACTATGCGCGTGAGCTGCTCAAACGCAGCGAAGTGCGCGCCGAACGCGACGGTATTGCCGTTTTCGCTGACGCCGACCGCTGGACCGGCAAACCGGTGCAAACCGGCGAGCGTTTGTTGCAGATCGCCGACCCCGCCCAGGCCGAGTTGCGCATTGAGCTGGCGGTGGGCGATGCGATTGCCCTGGAGCCCAACGCCCAAGTCGCAATGTTTCTCGACAGCGACCCGCTGCAACGCCACCTTGCCACCCTGCAGCGGGCTGCCTATGAAGCGCAACCTACGCCGGGTGGTCAGTTGGCTTATCGCCTGGATGCGCAATTCGATGATGCGCCGCCTCGTATCGGTTTGCGCGGCACGGCGAAGCTTTATGGCGACCGTGCACCGCTGGCCCTGTACCTGCTGCGCCGGCCGCTGGCGGGCCTGCGCCAGAGCGTTGGCCTCTGATGAGCCTGCCCAAGCTACGCGAAGACCTGCAACTGTCGAATGCTGGCGCGGCGTTGGACGGCTCGCCACGCTGGACCCTGGCCGACCCCGTGCGTGGGCGCTATTTCAAGCTCGGTGCCACTGCGATTCGTTTGCTGCACCACTGGTCACTGGGCGATCCTGAAAAAGTCCTGCAAGCCGCCAACCGAGAGCCGGGTTTGCCCTTGGGCGGCAGCGAAGTTGAGGAACTGCTGAGCTTTTTGCGCGCCCATGACCTGATCGCCGCCCTCGACCCGCAGCAGCGCGCGAGCTATCTCTATAAAGCAGCCGCGCAAAAACAGAGCCTGTGGCAGGTGCTGCTGCATCAGTACCTGTTTTTCCGCATTCCGCTGTGGCGCCCGGATGCGTTTCTCAACCGCGTGTGGCCATGGCTGGCGCGCTTTGGCCCGGGATTGCTGCGTTACGGCTTGCCGATCATCCTGGGCTTGGGCGTGTTTCTGGTCGCGCGCGACTGGCAGCGCTTTCTGGCGACGTTTCCGCACCTGTTCAGCCTCGGCGGCGCCTTGGCGTTTGGTGTGGCGCTGTTTTTCGCCAAACTGTGCCATGAGTTCGGCCATGCCTTCATGGCCAAGCGCGCCGGCTGCCGGGTGCAGAGCATGGGCGTGGCATTCATGGTGCTGCTGCCGATGTTCTACACCGACGTGAGCGATGCCTGGCGGGTCAATGACCGCCGCGCGCGGTTGATGATCGGCGCAGGTGGAGTGATGGCAGAGTTGCTGCTGGCGTGCATCGCCTTGCTTGCGTGGTCATTGTTGCCGGATGGCCCGGCGCGCACGGCGGCGTTCATGTTGGCCAGCGCCACTTGGTTGACCACGTTGGCGATCAACCTCAACCCGTTCATGCGTTTTGATGGCTACTTTTTGATCAGCGATTGGTGGGGTGTGGATAACTTGCAAGGGCGCGCCTTTGCGCTGTGCCGCTGGCGCCTGCGCGAACTGTTGTTCGGCTATGGCGAGCCGGCGCCGGAGCCGTGGTCGCCGACAATGCAACGACGCTTGTTAGGGTGGGGTTACCTGGCGTGGTTATGGCGGGCGGCACTGTTCCTGGGGATTGCGTTGGCGGTGTATCACCTGTTCTTCAAGCTGCTCGGGATCTTCCTGATGTTGGTGGAGTTGGTGTGGTTCATCTTCTTGCCGATTTTCAAGGAGTGGCGTGAATGGTGGAGCCGCCGCGCCCAGGCCCATGGCTCGCGGGTGTTGCTCAGCGGTCTGGGCCTGCTGTTGATACTGCTGGCGCTGGTGGTGCCGTGGCGCAGTGCCGTGGAGTTGCCGGCCATGCTCGAAGCCGGGCGTGCCAGTGCGCTGCATGCGCCGGTGGCGGCGCGGGTCAAGCAGGTGCGGGTGGTCGATGGGCAGGCCGTCACTCAGGGCCAGGTAGTGTTCGAATTGGAGTCGCCGGATTTGGACGCGCGACAAAGCATCGTGCGCCGCGAAGTGGAGATTTTGCAGTTGCAGATGCGCCGTCAGGCCGGGCGCAGTGAAACGGCGGCGGATGCGGGGATCAACGATCAGCGTCTGGCCCAGGCCCTGGCCGAATACCGAGGCCTGGCCGCCCAACGTGAGCGGCTGCTGTTGCGTGCACCTCATGCCGGCACGGTGCGCGACGTGTTACCGCAATTGAGTGCAGGTCGTTGGCTGTCGCCCAAGGACGCGCTGGCACAAGTAGTGGAAGAGGGGGCACGTCTGCGTGGTTACCTGGCCGAGGCAGAGTTGTGGCGGGTGGCACCGGGCTCTACCGGACGCTTTATTGCCGACGACCCGATGCATGCGGCTGTCCCCGTTGAATTAATCGATATCGATGCCAACGGCGTGGCCTACCTGGACCAGGAGGCGCTGACCTCCGACCACCATGGGCCAATCGCCGTGCGCCGTGATGAAAACCAGCGCCCGGAGCCGGTTCAGGCCCAGTACGGCGCGCGGTTGAAAACTGCGCAACCGATCGAGACACCTCGTCAACCCCTGCGCGGCGTGGTGGTGTTGCAAGGGCGCAGCGAGTCGGTACTGGGTGTTGCCTGGCGTCGGGCGGCAGCGTTGGGGGTACGGGAAAGCGGGTTCTGACAGGAGTTGGATATGTTGAACAAGGATGGCGCCTTGGCGCAGGGCTTGGTGGTGCGCCCGTCACGTGGCACCGATGGGCCGTTTTTGCAGAGCCTTTACCGTTCGGCGCGCGCGGATCTGCAGTGGATCGATGGCGAGCAGGCGTTGGTAGAGGCCGTGATTGCCCAGCAGTTCCAGGTCCAGGAACAAGGCATGGACGAGCATTTTCCCGGCGCCCTGCATTACGTGATCGAAAAATTGGCCACGCCCATCGGTGCATTGAGTGCTGACTTCGGGCCTAACGAAATCCGAGTGTTGTACCTGGCATTTGTCCCCGCTGCCCGGGGGCAGGGTTTTGGGCGCGCGGTGTTGCAAGGGGTGCAGCAGGCCGCCGCCCAGGTGTGTTGCCCGGTGGCGACTGTGGTGTGGGCGAGCAACCCCCATGCGCGCCAGCATTACCTGGCGCTGGGGTTTCAGGTGGAAGAAGAGACGCCTGCCGCGCAGCGGTTGGTGTGGTACCCGTCTCAGTTGAACACGATGCAGAAGTAACCGCGCTGAGTGTCGCGGCCCATGGCCGGCTCGCGGGACACGAAGACGTTTTCAAGGCATGTGTCCGCCAGAGGCAGGCGGCACAAACCATCGACGAAATCGGTTGGTACAAGGCTTTCGAGCAGCACGCTGAACGCTGTGCGTGGGCTACCGGGCAGGCTGGCCTTAGGGGCGTAAGTGAGCTGTTGGATCTGGATTGGCAATGCGCAACCATCGGGCAGGTGAAGCACGCCGGTCTGGTTCAACAAGGGCTGGAAATGTTCGGGGGTTATCAGGTTCAACATAAGAAGAGGCTCCGTTTAAGCAAAGCCGAGGCCCGTGGGCCTCGGCCAGAGGCTTAGCTGCGAGATGGAAAGATGCCGTTCAGCGCTATGCTGAAGTTGATCACCAGGAACGGGTTCATCGTGGCCATGGCCTGGCCTTGGCCCGCGGGGTCGACGGTGCCGGCCAGGGTGGTACTGACACCCTTGAGCGGCACCGGGTTGGTACCCTGTTGGTCGGAGTAGATCGTCGCGCTGCCCGGGCCAGAGCCGGAAGCGCCGATAAACGAGTTGGCGGCGGTGGGTGCAGTGACTGGATTGCTGATGACGCTGGCCAGTTGCACCGTGGTGGTGGCGGTGAATGTTGTGGTGCCATGGGTGTGGATAGGCAGGTTGGCGAGGGTGGGCGTGACGCTCTCGGCGCCGGCGAACGCGCCGATGACCCGCTGCGACAAGTTGGCGCCGTTGCCTTGACCGATGGGCAGTCGTCCCTGCAAATCCGGCAGCTTGAAGGACTGCACCCCGTCGCCGCCGTACGTGGTTGTAATCAGGGCGAACAGCGCCTGGTACTGGTTGACGGACAAGGTCTGACCGGCGCACAAGGCCCAGTCTCTGGGGGCGAAATTAAACGCGAACGGTTGAATAGTGCCGATGAATACTTCCATGGATCGTTCATCCTTGCTGATGGCTCTATGGGGGTGTGACGCAAATTGATCTGGCGTCATCGCAGAGCGTAGACGCTGCTTTTGTGCTGTGTCTGGCAGTTGCGAAACCGCGAGCGAAACCATGGCTTTTGGCCTAGAGTGGCGCATGTTGACGCCGGTGCGGGGTTTGCCCGGGAAGCCGGCAGTTTCAGGGGAATTGAGGTGCGACGGTCTGTGGTAGAGCAAGACGATAAAGTTGGGGTTTTTCCCGCAGTCAATCGCCTCTCGGCGGCCTGGGAAGGTGCCGGTTGGCTCAGCCGTTTATGGTGGGTGCCGATTCTGGCGCTGGCCATGGCCGTGCGCTTTTATGGCCTCACAGCCTCGGCGATCTGGGGCGACGAAGGTTCGAGCCTGCTGCTCAGTGAATACGCCATCGACGACCTGTGGTTTCACGCGGCCCATGATGTGCACCCGCCCCTGTACTTTTTCATGTTGCGCGGCTGGATCGGGCTGTTCGGCGACGGCATCTGGTCGATTCGCGGCATGAGTGCGATTCCCGGCGTGGTCGCGGTGGGCCTGGGTATCTGGCTGACGCGGCAACTGTCCACCCGTCGCGCTGCCGTACTGGCGGGTGTGCTGCTGGCGCTGTACCCCACTGCCGTGCGTTACAGCCAGGAAGTGCGCATGTACTCGCTGCTGGCCGTATGGCTGCTCGCCGCCACGCTGGCGCTGGTGTACTGGGTGCGCCGGCCCGAGCGCATGCGCTACCTGGCGGCCTACGTGCTGTTGATGGCGGCCGGTTTCTATACCCATTACTTCACAGCCTTGTGTGTGTTGGTGCATTGGGCCTACCTGGGGCTGTTGTGCACGTCCCAGGCGCCGGGCCGGCGTTTGATCCTGCGCCCCTCGTGGTGGTGCGCCAATGCTCTGATCGTGGCGTTGTACCTGCCCTGGCTGCCGAACCTGCTGGACCTGACCCAACATGTCGAACAGCTCAAAGTGGGCGGCGATATCGGCTGGGAAGACCCGGTCACGCTGATCTCCGTGCCGTCGATGGTCTGGCAGTTCATGCTCCAGGATGAGGGCATCGGCTTCTGGACGCCGTTGTTCTGGCTGTTCCCGCTGTTGCTGATTGGTGTCGTGGGTGTGACCGCCTGGTATGACCGTGAGGCCCATCGGCCGGCCGGCATGCTGGCGCTGTTTTTCCTGTTGCCGCTGTTGCTGGTGTATGCGGTGTCGTTTATTTCGCCGGTATTCATCGAGCGCTACCTCACGGTGTATGCCCTTGGCCTGCCGATCCTGGTGGCCCTGGCCATTGACCGCCTGCCCAAACGCTTGTCACGTTGGGGTACGGCATTCCTGGTGCTGTTTATCAGCGTGGAACTGCTGGGCGTGAAGAACAACGCCACCGTAGACGAGCACGACCAATTCAACGTGCCGGTGGAGTTCGTCAACCGTAACTACCAGGAAGATGACCGCATCGTCCTCAGTGACATGCTGTGGTACCTCAGCTACGTGTATTACGACCAGACCGACGCCCAGCTTCAGCTCTACACACCACCCAAACCCGACGGCACGCCGACCCGGCCGACCGCTTACGGCTTTGGCACCTTGGTGGACCAGGACGGTGGGCGCATTTATCTCGACCGCCTGTCGGCATTGCCGGCTGATACCCGCCGTGTATGGTTGATCAGCGGTGCTGAGCCGCCGGATGAGTTCGCACCGATACCTGCCGATTGGCGCGAACTTTTACGTCAGGATGGCGGCGGGGCAAGAGCGCGTCTGTTTGTAGTGTGCCGCGGGCCAGAGCCTTTGCAGCCTGAGGGTTGCCGCTGAGTGTGAATAGACATTAAGAAAACGCTGAAATAGTGGCAAATAACCACTAGGCGCTCCTGCATTCCTCAGCTACGCTTTGTGCATAAATGGATTTGTCCTGCAAAGTGGTGAAGGGATTGCGGTATCACTTTATTTCCGGTCTGCCGCGTTCCGGCTCGACCTTGCTCTCTGCGATCCTGTTGCAGAACCCACGTTTTCGAGCGGGCATGAGCAGCCCCGTAGGGACGTTGTTCAATGGCGTGCTGGCGCAGTGCAGCGCCGGCAGCGAGTTTGGCTCGGTCATTGATCCGGACACCCGCCGCCGTCTTTTGCGCGGCCTGTTTAATGCTTACTACGGCGACAAGCCCTCCACCCCTGTGGTGTTCGACACCAATCGCCAGTGGTGCGCGCGCATGCCTGCACTGCACGACCTGTTCCCACAGGCCAAAGTCATTGCCTGTGTGCGCAACGTTGCGTGGATCATGGACAGCCTGGAGCGCCTTTACCGCGCCAACCCGTTTGAGAACACCAAGCTGTTCAACGACGATATCGAGCGCAACACCGTGTACAGCCGCGTCGAAACCCTCGGGCAGCGCAATCGCCTCGTGGGTTATGCCTGGTCGGCCCTCAAAGAGGCTTACTACGGCGAAAACGCCGGCTCAATGCTGATCGTCGACTACGACCTGCTGTCCCAGGCGCCTGAGCGCGTGATGCGGCTGATCTACGAATTTATCGGCGAACCGTGGTTCGAGCATGACTTCGACAACCTCAGCTATGACGCACCGGACTTCGACGAGGCGCTGGGCGTCAGCGGTTTGCATCGGGTCAAGCCAAAAGTCGCGCTGCAACCTCGGCGTACGATCCTGCCGCCGGACCTCTTCGAGCAGTTTGCGCAGATGGACTTCTGGCGGGATGGAACCCTGAGCGCCGCCAATGTGATTCGCACCAAAGCCGACGCCGTGATCAATTGATCGCGGTTTTTTCATAGCGGATATTTGCATTCGACAAGCGGGTGAGCAGCATGTGGTGGAGTAAAGGCAAGGCACGGCAGGCAGCGACAGGCGCAAACACTCTGGCGACGCCGATGATCATGTTCCTGGAACCGCGCATGTTGTTTGACGGCGCGGTCGCCGCCACCGTGGCTGATGCCGCGCAGGTTGACAGCCACGCCACCGCCGATGCGGCAGCCAAGGCGCCCGCGGCCGAACATCCCTCCGCCAGTAAAGACACCCATGGGCAAACCGACGCGCCGGCGACACCGGCCCCGGCACCCGTGGCTGTACCGGGGCAGACCGTGGTGTTCGTCGACGCCCGGGTCAAAGACTCCGCCGAGCTGCTCAAGGGTGCTGCTCCCGGCACGCAGGTGGTGCAACTGGATGCCAGCAAGGACGGTCTGCAGCAGATTGCCGATTACCTGGGCAGCCATCAAGGCGTGAGCTCGGTGCAGCTCATCGCTCACGGCAACACCGGTGACTTGTGGCTGGGCAGTACCTATTTGTCGGCGGACAACGTCGCTGCCCGCAGCGAAGTGTTGGCGCAGATCGGCCAGGACATGAATGTGGGCGGCGACATCCTGATCTATGCCTGCAACACGGCAGAGGGCACCCGCGGATTGGACTTTGTCGATTCCCTGGCGCAACTGACGGGCCGTGATATCGCCGCGTCGAGCAACCGCACCGGCGGGGGCGGCGACTGGACGCTGGAAATAGCCACGGGCTCCATCGAGAGCCATACCGCGTTGTCGTACCAGGCCATGTCGGCTTACCAGTACGGGTTGGCCACGATTACGGTGACCAATAACAGCGACATCGGCGCCGGCTCATTGCGCCAGGCCCTGAGCGATTCGGTAGCGGGTGACACCGTCACTTTCAGCTCAAGCATGACGGTGAACCTGAACTCACAACTGATCATCACGAAGAACGTCACGGTCGAAGGTGATCTGAACCGCGACGGCGCGGCGGACGTGACCCTCAGCGGGCAGTACAAAACCCAGGTACTGAGAGTGAACAGCGGGGTTACCGCGACACTGGATGGCCTGGTTATCACCCAGGGACTGGTGGCCGGTAATGGCGCCCAGGCCGGTGTCGACGGCACCGCGGCGATGGGCGGCGGTATCGCCAACTTCGGTAACCTGACCTTGAATAACGTCACGGTGACCAGCAACGCCGCCTCGGGTGGCGGTGGCGGCGGCGGGGTGACTGCGCCATACGCCGGTGGTGCCGTCGGCGGTGGTGGTGGCGGCGGTGGCGCTCTCGGCGGGCAAAATGGTGGTCGTGGCGGTAGCTCCGGCATGGGCACAGGGGTGTATGCCGGTACTGCTGGCAGCGCCAACCACGGCGGCACGGGCGGCTCCTATAACCCCAGTTATATGGGCGGCAAGGGTGGCAGTAACGTGGGCGGCGCAGGCGGTACGGGGGTTGCTGGTTACAGTAACGGGGGGAGCGGCGGTACGGCGAACAACGGCATTATTGCCATTGGTGGCGGAGGTGGTGGTTCCGGATGGGACAGGCCCGGCCGTGCCGGTGCCTCCGCCAGTGGCGGTATCTACAACGCTACCACCGGCACCCTGACCGTTGTCGGCACCTCGGTGATCTCCAATAACATCGCGGCCGGTGGTGGTGGCGGTGGCGGCGGGGGAAATGGTGGCAGTGCCGACCCAGGCGGTGCGGCCGGCAAAGGCGTCGGCGCAATCTGGAACAAAGGCACGCTGTTGATGACCGCCGCCAACTTTGCGGCCATGGGCGGCAACATTGGCGGCAGCGGATCCGGCGGCCAGGCGGCGGGCGGAGGTGCCACAGGTGCTTCCGTGGCGGCCACGAACAATATCTTCAACGACGGCGGCACACTGAACACCGCCTACGCGCCTGCGCCGACCGCGACCATCGTGGTGAGCAACGCTGCACAGCACCTCGGCAGCACCTCGCTGGTAACCATTACCTTCAACCAGGCGGTGACGGGCTTCACCAACGCCGACCTGACGGTCGCCAACGGTACCCTGTCTGCTGTCAGTTCCAGTGACGGTGGCACCACCTGGACCGCCACCTTCACCCCGAGCTCAAGCACTACCAGCGCGACCAACCATATCGTCCTCGACAACACCGGGGTTGCCAGTGTGTCGACAGGCACGGTGGGCAGCGGCACCACCGCATCGAATAACTACAGCATTGATACCGTGCGCCCCACCGCCACCGTCTCGGTGGTCGCGCCTACGCTGAGCACCACGGTCAACTCGACGGTGAACATCACTTTCAGCGAAGCGGTAAGCGGTTTCACCGTGTCCGACATGACCGCGTCCAATGGCACGCTCAGTAACCTGGCTACCAGCGACAATATCCACTGGACCGCGACCCTGACGCCGACGGCCTCTAATAGCAGCACCGGCAACGTCATCACCCTGGACAACACCCTCTATACCGACACCGCGACCAACACGGGTACCGGCACGACTACGTCCAATACCTATGCAATCGACACCCAACGGCCGACCGCGACCATCGTAGTCGCCGACCCCGTGCTGTCTGCCGGTGAAACCACCCTGGTGACTATTACCTTCAGTGAGGCGGTCACCGGTTTCACCAACAGCGACCTGAGCGTGCCCAATGGCATCCTGAGCACGGTGAGCAGCAGTGACGGCGGTATCACCTGGACCGCTACCTTCACGCCGACCGCCGGCATCAACGATGCCACCAACGTCATTACCCTGGCCAACACTGGCGTCGCCGACCTGGCCGGCAACGCAGGTTCGGGCACCACCAATTCAGCCAATTACACGATAGATACCGTGCAACCGACGGCGACCATCGTGGTCGGCGACAACGCGTTGAGAGTTGGCGAAACTTCGTTGGTGACCATAACGTTCAGCGAAGCGGTGTCAGGTTTTACCAATGCCGACCTGACGATTGCTAACGGCACCTTGACGGCGGTAAGCAGCAGCGATGGTGGCGTCACCTGGACGGCGACTTTCACGCCGACCAACAACATCACCGACTCCAGCAACCTGATCACGCTGGATAACGGCGGCGTACAGAATGCCTCGGGCAACACCGGCAGTGGTACCACCACGTCCAACAACTACGCCATCGATACTCAGCGGCCAACAGCGAACATTGTGGTGGCGGATACCGCGCTGGGCATCGGGCAGACTTCATTGGTCACCATTACCTTCTCCGAGGCGGTCACCGGTTTTACCAATGCCGACCTGACGATTGCCAACGGCACATTGAGCGCGGTGAGCAGCAGCGATGGTGGCATTACCTGGACAGCGACGTTTACACCCGCAGCCGGTATCACCGATACCAGCAATGTCATCACCCTGGATAACACCGGCACCACCGATTTGGCCGGCAACGCCGGCAGCGGCACCACCGACTCCAATAACTACGCCGTCGACAGCCAACGCCCGACCGCGACCATCGTGGTGGCTGATTCGGCGCTGACAGCCGGTGAAACGTCACTGGTGACTATTACCTTCAGTGAAGCCGTGACCGGCTTCACCAACGCCGACCTGACTGTCGCCAACGGCACTTTGACAGCGGTGAGCAGCAGCGATGGCGGCATCACCTGGACCGCTACCTTCACCCCGACAGCCGGCATCAACGATGCCACCAACGTCATTACCCTGGCGAACACTGGCGTCGCCGACCTGGCCGGCAACGCAGGTTCGGGCACCACCAATTCAGCCAATTACACGATAGATACCGTGCAACCGACGGCGACCATCGTGGTCGGCGACAACGCGTTGAAAGTTGGCGAAACTTCGTTGGTGACCATAACGTTCAGTGAAGCGGTGTCAGGTTTTACCAATGCCGACCTGACGATTGCTAACGGCACCTTGACGGCGGTAAGCAGCAGCGATGGTGGCATCACCTGGACGGCGACTTTCACGCCGACCAACAACATCACCGACTCCAGTAACCTGATCACGCTGGATAACGGCGGCGTACAGAATGCCTCGGGCAACACCGGCAGTGGTACCACCACGTCCAACAACTACGCCATCGACACCCAGCGGCCTACAGCGACCATTGTGGTGGCGGATACCGCCCTCGGTATCGGCCAGACCTCGCGGGTGACGGTGACGTTTTCCGAAGCGGTGAGCGGCTTCAGCAACGCCGACCTGATTGTCGCCAATGGCTCCTTGAGCGGGCTTGGCAGCAGCGACGGTGGCGTAACCTGGACCGCAACCCTGACACCCTTTACCAGCATTACCAATACCAGCAATACCGTGCGCCTGAATAATAGTGGTGTTCAGGATGCCGCCGGCAACAGCGGTATAGGTACGACTGATTCCAACAACTACGCCATCGACACGCAGCGCCCGACGGCGACCATTGTGATTGCCAACCCCAATTTGAACGCTGGTGGAACCAGCCTGGTGACGGTTACTTTTTCGGAGCCGGTGACGGGGTTCGACAATCGCGACTTGCTAATCAGCAATGGGACGCTCACTGCCTTGGCCTCCGCCGATGGTGGACGCACCTGGACCGGTGTGCTTACGCCCAACGCTGGCTTCGATACAACCGGCAATTTCATTTCTCTCAATAACAGCGGTCTTCAAGACCTTACGGGGAATACAGGGGTTGGTTCGACCCTTTCAAATACGTACGACGTCCACACCTCAAGGCCCATTGCGACGATCGAGATCAGTGACCCGGTGCTGGGCAAATTCGAGCGGCAGTTTGTCACGATTAGGTTCTCTACGCCGGTGTCCGGGTTCAGCCTCGCCAGCTTGCAAGCCGCCAATGGCACGTTCAGCGAACTGACCCAATATAGCTCCACGCTGTATTCGGTGTTGTTCACGCCGAACGCTGATACAACCGCCGGTAACAATGTAATCACTCTGGATACCACCACTGTTCATGACGCCTACGGTAATGCAGGCGTCGGCAATGCGGTGTCGCCAGCTTTCGCAGTGGACACAGTACTGCCCACCGCCACCCTGACGCTTTCCGATACCTTGCTGGAGCCTGGTGAAACCGCCATTGTCACCGTGACGTTCTCGGAGAAGGTCACCGGGTTCGACAACAATTCCATCGTTAATTTGCAGTCAGCCACGCTGAGTACGTTTTATAGCCCGGATGGCGGCATGACGTGGCGAGCAACGCTTACGCCTACTCCGGGGGCAGGTTCGTCGGGAAACTACCTGATCGGCTTGTCTATGGCATATGTCCGGGACTTGGCCGGCAACTTAAACTACGGCCTCCCTACGCCGATGGTCTCCTACCAGGTCGACCATACGCCGCTGACCTCCTACGTCTACATGGATTCCCAACGTTTGACGAGCAACGGACTGACCACCGTTTCTATCTACTTCAACAAGCCCGTGACTAACTTTGACCTGAGCGATCTCAGTGCGGATAACGGTGTGCTCTCCAATCTTCGCAGCAGCGATGGTGGCGTCAGTTGGCAGGCAACGTTGACCCCGTTCGCGAACACCACCAGTGATCAGAACGTAGTTCGGCTCAACAACGCGGGCGTGACCTATAACGGCGGCAGCGTCGGCGTGGGCATCACCACTTCACGCAACTACACGGTCGACACCCAGCGCCCTACCTCAACCATTGTCATCGACAAAACAAGCCTGGCCCTTGGAGACCAGGCGACGGTGACCATCACCTTCAGTGAGGCGGTAGCGTTCTATAACAACCCGCAAGCCCAGAACGCTTGGCTGAGTGACCTGAAAACCGTCGACGGTGGCATCACCTGGACCGCGACCCTCACGCCTCAGGGCTACATCGAAGACACTAGCAATATCGTGACCCTGGACAACACCCGCGTTTATGACCTCAACGGCAACGCGGGGCTGGGTACCAGCACGTCAAACAACTACACCATCGACACCCGGCCACCCACTGCGACGATTGTGGTCGATAAAGACGCGCTCGCCGGCGGCGACACGGCCAATGTCACCATCACCTTCAGTGAGGCGGTTTCCGGCCTTAAGCTGGATAACCTGCGGGTCTACAGCGGCGTTCTGAGCAACTTGAAAAGCATCGATGGTGGCGTGACCTGGACGGCCACCTTGACTCCAGAGGCTCACCTGCAGAACTGGACGGACCTGGTGGTGCTGGATGGTCGAGGAGTGAAGGATGCTGCCGGCAATACAAGCCAGTCGTATACGTACTCCAATTATTTTCATGTCGATACGCAAGGCCCACAGGTCTACATCGAGGTGTCGGATACCCAGCTCAAGGCCGGGCAGGGCACCGAGGTGTTTATCTGGTTCAGTGAGCCCGTGCGCGGTTTCGACCTGTCCAGCCTGAGAGTACAGAACGGCACCTTGTCCAACCTGCAAAGTGGCGAGGGCGGCTATTACTGGACCGCGACCTTGACGCCGAACAACAACGTAAATGCCGGCAGCAACGTCATCTCCGTCGATAACAGCACGATTCGCGACCTGGCCGGCAACGTCGGCGCAGGCGTCAGCGAGTCCAACAGCTACGCCATCAACAGCATCAGTGTCACGGCCGATCCATTGACCCTTACCGGCGGTATTGCAAGGCCCGTGATCGACCCGCCGCACCTGCCATTGCAACCGGGTGTCTTTGCCCCGCCAACCGGCAACCTCGGTTCACCACTGACGTTCGCGCCGCTGTTTGAACAGCGTGTCCTCGGCGACGGTATCCGCCCGCTGGGGGACATTTTCATTAACAACGGTGCTACCAGCCCAAGTTTTATCGCTCAGGTGTTTACCAGCAGCGATAACGTCGGGGACGGCTCCGGCGAAGGCTTCCTCGGTTTCGGCGGCGGCGATGGCGGGATCTTCGGCTCAAGCACCCTGTCGAGCCTGTTCAACCGTGAAACCCACGGCGATGACAGTGCCCTCAAAGCGTTCGACGGCAAGCCGATCAACGGCCAGGGCGACCCGGCCCAGGGGCTGCGCGGCGTGTTTGGCGCGCCGAGCCTCGGGCAGCAACTGCAGCAACTCAAAGACACAGAACAGCGCCAGGTGATGGACCTGGCGCACGCACTGCAACAAGTCGGCATCAGCGAAATGCAGGCTTGAACACACTTAACTCCAGGCGCAGTAACAGGGGCAGTCCAAGGATGAAAACAGGTCATAAGTTGTTCGGCGCCAGCTTGCTGGCGCTGGCGATCAGCGGTTGTGCGGTCACCAGTGAGCCGATTGAGCGCAGCGTCAGTGAGCAGCGAGCCCGTAGCGATCTGCAAGGGATGTACAAGGATCAGGAGCCGTTGAACGGCCCGTTGACGCTGCACCAGGCCATGGCCCGCGCTGTCAAATACAACCTCGAAGGCCGCTTGAAGGTGATGGAAGAGGCGCTGGCCAAACGCCAATCGGACCTCTCCAGCTTCGACATGCTGCCGCGCATGGCCTTGTCCGCAGGCTATGCCGGGCGTAATAACACCAACGCTTCCAGCAGCCAGAGTGTGCGCACCGGCACCCAGTCCCTGGAGCCGTCGACCTCCCAGGACCGCGACCGCCGCGTAGCCGACCTGACCATGGTGTGGAACGTGCTCGACTTTGGCGTCAGCTACATCAGCGCCAAGCAGCAAGGCGACCAGCGCCTGATCATCCAGGAGCGTCGGCGCAAGGTGATCAACACCATCGTGCAGGACGTACGCTCGGCCTATTGGCGCGCGGAGGCGGCCGAACGCTTGCTGACCCAGATCGATAGCCTGATGGCGCGGGTCGACCAGGCCCAGACGAACAGCCAGAGCATGAGCGAACAACGCATCGGCGACCCGGTGCAGGCGCTGGGTTACCAACGCTCGCTGATCGAAGCCACGCGCCAGTTGCAAGAGCAGCGCCGCGCGTTGTCCCTGGCCAAGACCGAACTGGCCACGCTTATCAATCTGCCCATGGGCAGCGAACTCAAGCTGGCCACGCCGGATGACTACAGTGTGCCGCAGTTGAAGGTCAACCTGGCCAGCCTGGAACAGGAAGCCCTGGCGAACCGTCCGGAACTGCGCGAGCAGGACTATCAGACCCGCATCAGCGCCGCCGAAACCCGCAAAGCCATGCTGCGCCTGCTGCCCGGTCTGGAGTTTTCGGCCGGTGGGCATTACGACAGCAACTCGTTCCTGACTGACAACCGCTGGGCTGACTATGGCGCCAAGGTCACCTGGAACCTGTTCAATGTGATCTCCGCACCCGCCGCCATCGATGTGGCCAAGGCCGGTGAAGAAGTCGCCACTGCACGGCGCCAGGCGATGTCCATCGCGGTGCTGGCGCAGATCTACGTGGCCAATGCCAACTATCAGGACGCGGTACGCCAGTTCAAGACCAACGAACAGCTGGCCAATATCGACGGGCAAATCCTCACCCAACTGCGTAATCGACACCAGGCCGCAGGGTTGGGTGAACTGGACCTGATCCAGGGTGAACTCAACACCTTGCAAGCGGACCTGCGCCGCGACCTGGCCTACGCTGACCTGCGCAACGCCTACGGCCAGATCTTCGCCAGTGCCGGGCTTGACCCGTTGCCTGAACAGCTGGACTCCGACCGCGTGCAAGCCATCGCTACGGCGCTGGCCAGCCGTGAATCGGCGTGGGCTGCGGGCAACATCACGGCGCCGGTGCCGCGTGCCGTCGCTCAATAACCTGGTGGCGCCGACGGCGAGCATCACTCGTCGTCAGCGCGAGGCGCGTAATGGGCACCGAGGCGTAGCGATCCTGCTCACTGGCTTGCCTGCATCGGGTAAATCCACTCTGGCCCAGGGCCTGCAAGCGGCGCTGTTCGAACAAGGCAAGCAAAGCCTGGTGCTCGACGGCGATGCCTTGCGTGGTGGCCTCAACAAAGACCTGGGCTTTGCTGACAGCGACCGGCTGGAAAACATCCGCCGGGCCAGCGAACTCGCGGCATTGCTGGTGGAAAACGGGCAAATCGTGATCCTCGCGATGATCGCGCCGCTGGTCGAACTGCGCGCGGTGTTTGCCGAACGCCTGGCTGCCGACTATC
Organism: Pseudomonas sp. MWU13-2517; assembly: GCF_023242545.1. Taxonomy (NCBI): domain Bacteria; kingdom Pseudomonadati; phylum Pseudomonadota; class Gammaproteobacteria; order Pseudomonadales; family Pseudomonadaceae; genus Pseudomonas; species Pseudomonas sp. MWU13-2517. The sequence continues at coordinate 40,029 of NZ_JALMFA010000013.1, forward strand.
GGGAAGTCTGGTGCAGCGCCTCGCTGGCGGTGTGCGAAGGGCGCGACCCCAAGGGGCATTACGCCCGTGCACGACGTGGGGAGTTGCCGGGGTTTACCGGGGTTGGCTCACCGTACGAACAACCGCTGCACGCATCCTTGGTGCTGGATACCGGCGTCCTGTCGGCGCAGCAGTGCGTCGAGCGGTTATTGGTATGGCTTTCGCCTGAACTAGACTCTGGGGAGTGATCTTTTCAGGAGTCGCCCATGGAACCGCCTGTGCATAGTTTGCCTTCGTTGTTCAAACAGCTTGGGCTGCCGGATGACCCGGTGAGTATCGAGAAGTTCGTAGCGGTGCATTCGCCGCTCAAGCGCGACCAGAAGCTGGAAGAGGCGTTTTTCTGGACAGACAGCCAGAAGAAATTCTTGCGCAGTGAAATCCTCGAAGATGCGGATTGGGCCGAGGTGGTGGATGAGCTCAATCTGCTGCTGCACGGCTTGCCGCGATGATCGAGCCCGCCACCCATCCGCAAATTTGTATCAAAACTTGACGGCATTCGAATGATCCACCATATTGATAGTTAGCAAACTAACAGTATGCGAACTATCCCGTGTCCCAAGCCCTCGAACAACTCCAGATGAACCTCAGCAGCAGCATGGTGGTGGGCGCCCGTAATTGGCGCAAAATCTGCCAGACCACGCTGGTGAGCTATGGCATCTCCGAAGCCTGCGCCGTGCCGCTGTTGATGATCGGCCGCCTGGGTGACGGTGTGCATCAGGTCAAAGTGGCCCAGGCTTCCGGGATGGAAAGCCCGTCCCTGGTGCGTCTGCTCGACCAGTTGTGCAGCGGCGGCTATGTGTGCCGCACCGAAGACATCCACGACCGCCGCGCCAAGGCGTTGAGCCTCACCGAGCGTGGCCGTGAGCTGGTAGAGGCGGTGGAAGTGCAACTGGTGCGCCTGCGCCGGGAAGTGCTGGCAGACATTCCCCACAGTGACTTAGAAGCCGCGCTGCGTGTGCTGCGCGCCTTCGAGGCGGCGTCGCTTTGAACGGATTTTTTTCCGGCATGCCGCCGGCCCGCGATTGGTTCTATGGGGTCCGTACGTTCGCGGCATCGATGATCGCGCTGTATATCGCCATGCTTATGCAAATGCCGCGTCCGTATTGGGCGATGGCGACCGTGTATATCGTCTCCAGTCCGTTTGTCGGCCCTACCAGTTCCAAAGCGTTGTACCGCGCCATCGGCACCTTTATGGGGGCGGCGGCGGCCGTGTTTTTTGTGCCGATGTTCGTGCAGTCACCCTATGTGCTGGTGGTGGTGATTGCGTTGTGGACGGGCATTTTGCTGTTCCTGTCCATGCACCTGCGTACCGCGAATAACTACGCGTTGATGCTGGCCGGCTACACCTTGCCGCTGATCGCCTTGCCGGTAGTGGATAACCCGCTGGCGGTGTGGGACGTGGCCGAGGCGCGTACCGAAGAAATTTTCCTCGGTATCGCCGTGGCGGCGGTGGTGGGCGCGATGTTCTGGCCGCGCCGCCTGATGCCGGTGTTCGATGGCTCGGTGGCCAAGTGGTTTGCCGACGCCCAGGTCTACAGCCAGCGCTTTCTTGCGCGCAACGTCGACCCTGAACAGATCAGCACATTGCGCAGCGGTATGGTCGCTACCTTCAACACCCTTGAGTTGATGATCGGCCAGTTGCCCCACGAAGGCGCGCGGCCGCAGACGGTGCGCAACACCAAGGAGCTGCGCGGGCGCATGATTCACCTGTTGCCGGTGGTGGATGCCCTGGACGACGCGCTGTATGCCATCGAACATCGCGCACCGGAGTTTCTCGACCGCATCACGCCCGTGCTTGAGGCTGCCCGTCAATGGCTGGAAAACACCCAGGAAAGCGCGCCCATGGAAAGCTGGCGTGCCCTGCGTGATCAGGTCGACGCCCAGCAACCTCAGGGCGAAGCCCTGGACGACCGTCACACGTTGTTGTTCTCCAACGCCCTGTATCGCCTGGCCGAGTGGATCGACCTGTGGCAGGACTGCCGCAGCCTGCAAGCCGCCATCCAGTGCGAAAGCCAGGACGCCTGGCGTGCCGTGTACCGCCATTGGCGCCTGGGCCGACTTACGCCGTTTCTCGACCGTGGCCTGATGTTCTACTCGGCATTCTCCACCGTCACCGCGATCATCGTCGCTTCGGTGCTGTGGATTCTGCTGGGTTGGACCGACGGCGGCAGCGCGGTGATTCTGGCCGCCGTGGCGTGCAGCTTTTTCGCCTCGATGGACGACCCGGCGCCGCAGATCTACCGGTTCTTTTTCTGGACGGCGATGTCGGTGTTGCTCGCCAGCCTCTATCTGTTTCTGGTACTGCCCAACCTGCACGATTTCCCGATGCTGGTGCTGGCGTTTGCCGTGCCGTTCATCTGCATCGGCACACTGACGGTGCAGCCGCGTTTTTACTTGGGCATGTTGCTGACGCTGGTGAACACCTCGTCGTTCATCAGCATCCAGGGTGCCTATGACGCAGACTTCCTCAATTTCGCCAACGTCAACCTGGCCGGGCCTGTTGGCCTGCTGTTCGCCTTTGTGTGGACGCTGATCGCACGGCCTTTCGGCGCCGAACTGGCGGCCAAACGCCTGACCCGTTTCAGCTGGCGTGACATTGTCAGCCTGACCGAGCCTGCGACCCTGGCCGAACACCGCCACATGGCCGTGCAAATGCTTGATCGCCTGATGCAGCACCTGCCACGCCTGGCCCTGATCAACCAGGACACCGGCACCGCCCTGCGCGATTTGCGCGTGGCCCTCAACTTGCTTGACCTGCTGGCCTACGCGCCGCGCATCTATGGTGTGCCCCGGGTGCTGCTCAACCAGGTGGTGGAAGGCGTGGGTGGTTACTTCAAGGCGTGCCTCAAGGCCGGTGAACGCTTGCCCGCGCCCAGCGGTCTGCTGATGACCCTGGACCGCACGCGCCGCGCCCTCAACGGCCAGGGCCTGCAAGACGAAGACGACACTCGCCTGCATCTGCTGCATGCACTGGCCGGCTTGCGCCTGTCGTTGCTGCCCGGCGTGGAATTTATTGGCGGCACCGAAATGGAAGCGCCGCTGCCTGATGGAGCGCCTTTATGATCGGTGATCTGGATATCAGCGGGGTGTTCCTGCCCACGCTGCTGGTGCTGATGGGCATTACGTATGTGTTGTTCCTGGTGGTGCACGGGCTGTTGACCCGCATCCACTTCTATCGCCTGGTCTGGCACCGGGCATTGTTCAATGTGGGGCTCTACGCGCTGTTGCTGGGCGCGGTGGACTCACTCAGTCGATACCTGATGACATGAAAAAACCTTTTTTGACCATCGGCCGTGTAGTCCTGACGTTGTTGATCGTATCGTTCGCGGTCGTCGTTGTGTGGCGCATGGTCATGTACTACATGTTTGCGCCCTGGACCCGTGACGGGCATATCCGTGCCGACATCGTGCAGATCGCGCCGGACGTGTCCGGGCTGATCCAGCAAGTCGACGTGCGCGACAACCAGCTGGTGACCAAGGGCCAGGTGCTGTTCGCGGTCGACCAGGACCGCTTCAAGCTGGCTCTGCGCCAGGCCCAGGCCGCCGTGGCTGATCGCCAGGAGACCCTGGCCCAGGCCCAGCGTGAGTACAAGCGTAACCGGGGCCTGGGTAACCTGGTGCCGAGCGAGCAACTGGAAGAAAGCCAGTCCCGCGTCGCCCGTGCCCAATCGGCCTTGGCCGAAGCACAGGTGACTGTGGACGCTGCCCAGCTCAACCTTGACCGCTCGGTGATCCGCAGCCCGGTGGACGGCTATGTCAACGACCGTGCGCCACGCACCCAAGAGTTCGTGACCGCCGGGCGCCCGGTGCTGTCGGTGGTGGACAGCAATTCCTTCCATATCGATGGCTATTTCGAAGAGACCAAGCTCGATGGCATTCACGTCGGCATGGGCGTGGATATCCGCGTGATCGGCGACAATGCCCGCCTGCACGGGCATGTTCAAAGCATTGTCGCAGGCATCGAGGACCGTGACCGCAGCAGCGGCTCCAACCTGCTGCCCAACGTCAATCCGGCGTTCAGCTGGGTGCGCCTGGCGCAGCGGATTCCGGTGCGGATCGCCTTTGATGACGTGCCGGCGGACTTTCGTATGATCGCCGGGCGCACGGCGACGGTGTCGATCATCGGTGACAAGCCTCAAGATCAAGATGGAGCCAAGCCATGAAGCAGCTTCTGGCAACCGCTGCGCTGGGGGTGCTGTTGTCGGCCTGCCAAGCGGTAGGCCCGGATTACAAGCTGCCGGAACAATCGGCTATCAACCGTAGCGACCTGCAAGGGACCCTCGCAGGAGAGGGGAGCAACGTGGTGTCGGCGCCGGTGCCGGCCGACTGGTGGAAGCTCTACAAAGACCCGCGTCTGGATGAGCTGGTGCGCCAGGCCATGGCCTCCAACACCGACCTGCGGGTGGCCGCCGCCAACCTGCAGCGGGCGCGCTACCAGACCCAGGAGGCTGAATCCGCCGGTGGCTGGAACGCCGGGGTCAAGGCCGAAGCGCAGCGCTTGCAGGAGTCCGGCGAGGCATTTCTGCTCACGGAAAAAGTCCCGGTGGCGAACATCGGCAGCGTCGGTATCACCACCTCGTATCAGTTCGATCTGTTCGGCACCTTGCAACGCGGCATCGAAAGCGCCCAAGCCAGCGCCGACGCCGCGCAAGCCGCCGCCGATATCGCACGCATCACCCTGGTGGCCGATGTGGTGCGCTCCTACACCCAGGTGTGCGCCGCCAACGAAGAGCTGGCGATTGCCAACGAGTCTCTCGACCTGCAAGGCCAGAGCACCCGGCTGACCCAGCGCCTGCGCGATGCCGGGCGTGGCGATGAAACCCAGGTGACCCGTTCGCAAACCCAATACAAATCCTTGCGCGCTGACATGCCACGCTACACCGCCGCACGCCAGGCGGGCTTGTTCCGTTTGTCGATGTTGCTGGCCAAGCCGGTGGACCAACTCCCGGCCGGCACCGCCACGTGCGCCGAGCTGCCGCATATCGCCCAGTTACTGCCGGTGGGCGACGGCGCCGCGCTGCTCAAGCGTCGCCCCGACGTGCGCCAGGCCGAACGCCAGTTGGCCGCCGCCACCGCCCGGATCGGCGTGGCTACCGGCGCGCTGTACCCGGACATCAGCATCGGTGCCACCGTGGGTACCGTGGGGATTCTGGACGACCTGGGTACGGCGCCCACCAACCGCTGGGGGTTTGGCCCGCTGATCAGTTGGACGGTGCCGACCAACGGTGCGCGTGCGCGTATCCACGAAGCTGAAGCCGCGACCCAGGGCGCCCTGGCGCACTTCGACGGTGTGGTGCTTAACGCGATTCGCGAAACCCAGACGGGCCTCGCGCAATACACCGCACAGTTGCAACGCCGCGATGCGTTGGCCGATGCCGGCGCGTCGGCCAAGCAGGCTTCGGAGCAGACACACCGTTTCTTCCAGGCCGGCCGCGCGTCGTTCCTGGCCGATCTGCAAGCCACCCGTACCTACACCGATGTGCGTGCGCAACTGGCGGCGGCAAACACTCAGGTTGCCATGAGCCAGATCGACCTGTTCCTGGCCTTGGGCGGGGGTTGGGAAAGCGGACGAACGCAAGCGGCGCCAGCCAGCAAACCCTGAGCAAATAGCTATGCTTTGAGAGGCGGGCTCCGGTGGTTTTCCAGCCACAGATGCCCGCGAGTCACTGCTCGCGTTTGCTCATGGGGATTCCAATAATGAAAAACCCTTATGCTCCCGCTTTCTGGTGCGTGGTCTTCGCGCTGGTGCTGTTATCGGCTGCCTATTTCTACGGTGTCATGCTCGCTCATCAACTCGACAAGGCGATGGTGTTCCTCGACAGCGCCTGCCTGGTGATCGGCACCTTGTCCATCGGCGTGGTGGCCTGGGCGTCTTACCAGAACCAACGGGTGAAGCGAAAACTTCTCGAACAAGGCAAGACCCGCGTGGCGATCTGGGACACCAAAGTGGCCCTGCGTCGCGTCGAAACCGTGTTCGACCGTTATTTCTGGGGCAGCTACTGGCAACCTGGGCGCACCTTCCAAGAAGTCATGGGCGAACTCACCGGTACGCCCCTGGAAAAAAGCCTCGAAGCGCTGAAAAAACAATGCGTGGTACTCGACCGGCAGGTCGCCGACGGCAGGCACTGGCTGAATAACGCGCGTGAGTTGTCGGATGTGGCCAACCAGATGGCCCGCGAACGCTACCAGTTGGACTTCTGTGATCCCAAGGCCGACACCCCGGGCAATGCCGTAATCCACCGGGAATTCGAGGTGCTGGTATACACCTGGACGGCGCGCCTGAAGAGTTTTGACCACCAGCTCGACGAGATCGACATGGAGTATTCCTGAACCAAGTGCTGACTTGATCGTTCTGAGAAAACTGGGCCGTACGCGGCCGCCAGTGCTAATCTTCCCCCGTTTTCGGCGGGCTTGAGCCAACCCTGAGGGGTTCAAGGAAGACAGCCCACTTCTCACAGGATTTGATCAGGTCACTTCATGAATAAGCCAGCTGTTGTTTTCTTGGGATTTGTTGTCGCTATTGGTGCTGTCAGTGCAGGCGGTGCCTGGTACACCGGTAAGCAATTGGAACCGGTGCTGCAAACCGCAATCCAGAACGCCAACAAGGAACTGCAGACCTCCATGGCCGGCGTCGACGGTAGCGTGAGCCTGGAGCTGGTGTCCCTGGAGCGCGGCGTGTTCAGCAGTACCGCGCATTACCGCCTCAAGGGGCAGGGCACGGTATTCGGCCAGGACAACCCGAACCCCGAGCTGCTGTTCGTCGACCATATCGAACACGGCCCTCTGCCGTTCTCGCGGCTGGTCACGCTGAAGTGGCTGCCGGTCATGGCGACCAGTCACTACATGCTGGAAAAGAACGCCACCACTGAAAAATGGTTCGCTGCCAGCAAAGACGTGTCGCCGCTCAAAGGTGTGGCCAATATCGGCTACAGCCGCTCGGTCAACGGCAACGTTGAGTTGCTGCCGCTGGAGCTCAAGGACGACAAATCCTCGGTGAGCTTCTCCGGCGCCAACCTGGACTTCGACAGCACTGCCGAAGGGCAGAAGGTCAAGGCCAACGGCTACATGAACAGCCTCAAGGTCAGCGCCATCGATGGTAATGGCGAGGCGTTCGAAGCCGAGCTGGCTGGCCTGACTGTGGCCAGTAACCTGGCAAAGTCCACCTTCGGTTTCTACACCGGGCAAAACACCGTTGAGCTGACCGATGCCAAAGTCACCTTCGGCCCGCAGAAAGCCGTGCTGACCCTCAAGGGTTTCGAGCAGAAAGACACCAGCGAGGCCAAGGACAACAACCTGGCAGGCCGTGTCGACTACAAGATCGACGAGATCGGTTACCAGGGTAAACCGGTGGGTTCGGCGGCCATGGCGCTGAGTATGAAGAACATCGATATCCCGGCGATGCTGGTACTGACCAAGCTTTACCAGGACAAGATGCAACCGGTGCAAGCCGCATCCGCCGCCGGCCAGCCAGTGCCTGAGCTGCAGTTGACCGAAGCCGAACAGACCTTGGCTGAAACCAACGTCAATCAGGTGTTGGCTGCCAAGCCACAGCTGGCGGTGGAAAACCTGTCGCTGAAAACCACCCACGGCGAAAGCAAATTCAACCTGGTCCTGGACCTGACCAAACCGACCTCCATGGAGTTGCCGCCGGTTGAGCTGGGCAAGCAAATGGTTGCCTTGCTGGATGCCAATCTGACCCTGTCCAAGCCGATGATCAGCGATGTCGCGGCGTTGCAGGCCCAGGTGAGCGGGGTCACTGATCCGAAAGCCATCGAGCAGCAATCTCAGATGGAGGCCGAAATGGTCAGCGGCATGGGCGTTGGCACTCAGTTGGCGACCCTGGTCGGTACCGATGTAGTCTCCAAGCTGCATTACGCCAACAATGAAGTGACCTTCAACGGCCAGAAGATGACCGTCGAGCAGTTCATTGGTTTTGTCATGGCTAAGGTCGGGACCGTCAGCCACGCGCAGTAAGACTGCTGACATCGGTAAGACATAAATAGGGGGAGCGAGGCTGCGCGGGATAAGCGTCAAACTCTCGGCGTAGCCGCCGTAGAGCGCTCGTTATCGCGGTAACCCCTTTCCCCCGTTGGTTTTTGGCGGTCAGGGCAATTCTGAACAATTGTTCCTGATTGCCCTTTCTCCTACATTCCTAATGGATAGTTCCTACAGGAAAGCTAGGTCGGGTCACTAGACGCCGACACCCCTGATGCAAACTGCTCAGGACCACCTATCGTTGTAGCTTTCCGTGTGTAAGGAAGCTCACGACATGCTGCGAACCCTCCCTCTCAGTGCGCCAAGCCGGCTGCGCCTGCTCATCGGTGCCGCTCTTTGCAGCCAGTTGCTGATCCCGGCCTTCGCTTTGGCCGATCCAGCCTACGACGCCCTGATCATCCAGGCGCGTAACGGCAACTTCGCGCCCGCCCTGACCCAACTGCGCCAACTGCCCGCCGAGCGCCAGACGCCTGGGCAGATCAGCGATCACTTGGTAATAGCCGGTTGGGCCGGGCAAGACGCCGAAGTGCTGAAGGTGTACGAAGCCCAAGGCAAACATCGCAACCTGACGACCCAGGCGCTGGCCACGGTGGCCCGTACTTATCGCAACCAGAAGCAGTGGCCGCAGGCCTTGGCGGTCTACCGGCAGGCGCTGCTGCGGGAGCCGAATAATGTCGACCTGCAACTGGGCGAGGCCCTGACCCAGGCTGACGGTGGCCAAATCAACGAAGCGGTGTTGCGCACCCGCGCGCTGGTGGCCGCCAAGCCGGATGACGCCAACCGGCGCATGGCCTTGGGCTACGCGTTGACCCGCGCCGGCTTGAACTACGATGCCCTGAATGAATTCGACAAGGCATTTGTGCTGGCAGGCGACAAGCCTGAGGTAGTGCGCGAGTACATTGTCGCCCTGCAAAAGGCCCGTCTGCCGGAGCCGGCGTTGCGCCTGTCGGCCAAACATCCGGGTGCGCTGGACGCCGTGACCCAGCGCCGCCTGGAAGGCGATCTTGCGGCCGAGCGCGTGCGTATGGCCGAGTTCGCCACGCGCAGCGAGAAAGAGCGCTATGTGATCGCCGACCGCGCGCTCAACGACTACGACCAACTGCTTGCCCGCTGGACGCCGGACGCAAGCGCCCATGATGACGTGGTGCGCTGGCGCATCGACCGCCTGGGCGCCCTCAAGGCGCGGGCACGCACCGCCGAGGTGATCCGCGAGTACCAGACCCTGCAAGGTGAAGGCGTGCAGTTGCCGACGTACGCCATCCGTTGGGTCGCCGCCGCTTACCTTGACCAGCGCCTGCCGGAAAAAGCTGAGCCGCTCTACCGACAAGCGTTGGCCGCGCCGGATGCCGACCCAGCCGACCGTGTGGAAGACAGCACCGCGCTGTTCTATGCCCTGGTGGAAAGTGACAAAGCCCTCGATGCCCGCGAGGTCGCCAGCAATCTGGCCAAGAGCCAGAACCCCCGCGAAGAACTCAAGGGCTTGCCCATCGGCAACCCCAACGACAACTGGATGGACGCGCAACTGCTGGCCGCCCAGGCCGACACCTTCGCCGGCGACCTGCCAGGCAGCGAAGCCGGCCTTGAAGCGCTGGTGCGCAAAGCCCCGGGCAATGTCGGCTTGCAACTGGCCCAAGCCAATATGTACCGCGCCCGCGATTGGCCGCGCCGCTCCGAGGGCGCGCTCAAGGAAACCGAAGCCCAGGCGCCGCGGGATATCAGCCTGGAAGTGTCCCAGGCCTATACCGCCATGGACCTGCAAGAGTGGCGGCAGATGGACACGCTCACCGACGACGTGCTGGCCCGCAACCCGGACAACCGCCAGGTACAACGCCTTAACCGCCTGCGTAATGTGCATGACATGGCCGAACTGCGGGTCGAAGCCTACACCGGTAAAAGCTATGGAGGCGGCAACAATGGCGACGTCGGTGCCGTGGCCGGCAGCCGCGACTGGGGCATCGAAAGCGTGCTCTACAGCCCGCCCATCGACGAAGATTGGCGCGTGTTCGCCGGCCTTGGCTACGCCACTGCCAACTTCAGCGAAGGCACCGGCCAGCACCGTTGGCAACGTGTCGGCGTGGAGCGGCGCACGCGCGACATGACCCTGCAGGCCGAAGTCTCCAATCACTCCTACGGTTTTGGCTCCAAGCAAGGGGCGAGTGTGTCGATCGCTCGCGACATCAACGACAACTGGCAATACGGCGGCAGCCTCGGCTACCTCCTGGCCACTACGCCGCTGCGGGCGCTGAATGCCGACATCACGGCCAATGGCGGCAGCGGTTTCATTCGCTGGCGAGCCAACGAAAGCCGTGAATGGAAGCTGGCATTGAGCCCGTCCCACTTCAGCGACGGCAATGACCGTCTCGAAGCGTTGCTCACCGGCCGCGAGGGCATCTACAGCTCGCCTCATGTGCAAGTCGACCTGGGCCTGGAAGTCGGCGCCAGCCGCAACACCAAGAACGACACGGTGTACTTCAACCCCAAGTCGGACTTCACCGTGTTGCCCACTGTCACGGTCAATCACGTGCTCTACCACCGCTACGAGACCCAGTGGAGTCAGCAGTTCCAGATCGGTGCCGGTACCTACAGCCAGCGGGATTACTCCACTGGCGGTATCGGTTTGATCGGCTACGGCCAGCGCCTGCTCTGGAACGATGTGCTGGAGGTGGGTGCCAACCTGAGCCTGATCAGCCGCCCTTACGACGGCGACCGAGAGCGCGATCTGCGTCTGCTCGTCGACCTCACTTACCGATTCTAAAAAGAGCCTGACCATGACTGTCCTCCGCCATTGCTTGTTGGTCCTGGGTGTAGTGCTGGCCGGCGCCTGCGCCCAGCAACCCGCGCCCTATACCCCACCCGCCGAGCGGCCGACGCCGCTCAACGAAGCGCCGTGGCCGAAAAACCACTTCCTGGGCATTGCCTACCACGACGTGGAGGACCGTGATCCCGACCAGGCCGTGGTGGCGGTGCGTACTGAGCGTCTGATCGAACAGTTGGCGTGGTTGCGCGAGAACGGCTACCAGCCGGTTTCCGTCGACCAGATCCTGGCGGCGCGTCGGGGCGGGCCCGAGTTGCCGCCCAAGGCCATCATGCTCAGCTTCGATGATGGTTATTCCAGCTTTTACACGCGGGTGATGCCGATACTGCGCGCCTACCATTGGCCGGCGTTGCTGGCACCGGTGGGCAGTTGGATCGATACCCCGCTCAACCAACCGGTGGACTTCGCCGGGATGCCACGGCCACGTGGGGAATTCCTCACCTGGCAGCAGATTCGCGAAGTGTCCCAATCCGGCTTGGTGGAGATCGCCGCGCACACCGATGCCAGCCACAAAGGCGTGCTGGCCAACCCTCAAGGCAACCTGGAGCCGGCCGCGACCAGCCTGCGTTTTGATCCGGCCACCGGCCGCTATGAGAGCCAGGCGCAGTTCGATGCGCGGATGCGTGCCGATGTCGCGTCGATCTCGAAGAAAATCCAGGCCGTCACCGGTAAGGCGCCGCGGGTATGGGTGTGGCCGTACGGTGCGGCCAAAGGCACTACGTTGGCGATCGTCAGCGAGCAGGGTTACCAGATGGCGCTGACCCTGGACGACGGTATCGATGACCTGGGTAGACTGATGAACAGCCCGCGCTTCCTGGTGGCCTCCGACCCCGATGGCGAACATTTCGCCAACAGCATCGTCGCCGTGCAAACCCCGGCGCCGCTGCGCGTGCTGCATGTGGACCTGGATAACGTTTATGACCCGGACCCTGCGCAGCAAGCGCGCAACCTCGACCAGTTGGTGCAGCGCGTGGTGGACATGGGCGCGGGCACCGTCTTCCTGCAGGCCTTTGCCGACCCCAAGGGAGACGGCCTGGTGCACTCGCTGTACTTCCCCAACCGTCACCTGCCGGTGCGCGCCGACTTGTTCAACCGCGTTTCCTGGCAACTGCACACCCGTGCCCATGCGAGCGTCTATGCGTGGATGCCGGTGCTCAGCTTCGCCCTTGACCCCAAGCTGCCGCGCGTAACGCGTTGGGACCCACAGACCGGCAAGGTCGCGCTCGACCCGGATCAATACCAACGCCTGTCGCCGTTTGACCCCCAGGTGCGCAAGATCATCGGTGAGATCTACGAAGACCTGGCGCGCAACAGTGCCATCGACGGCGTGCTGTACCACGATGATGCTGTTCTGTCGGATTTCGAAGACGCCAGTCCCGTTGCGCTCAAGGCCTACGCCGCCAACGGCTTGCCCGGCAGCATCGCGGCCCTGCGCGCCGATCCTGCGGTGATGCAACGCTGGACCCGTTTCAAGAGCCGCTACCTGATCGATTTCACCCATGAGTTGACGGCCAAGGTCCGCGCCATCGGCGGCCCGCAGGTGCTGACGGCGCGCAATATCTTTGCCGAGCCGATGCTCAACCCGGGCAGCGAAGCCTGGTTCGCGCAGAACCTCGACGACTTCCTCCAGAGCTATGACTGGACCGCACCGATGGCCATGCCGTTGATGGAAGGCGAAACGCTGAAAAACTCCAATGCCTGGTTGGAGAAACTGGTCGCCAAGGTCAAAGCCCGCCCCGGCGCGCTTGAACGCACGGTGTTCGAGCTGCAAGCCAAAGACTGGCGCACTAAAGAAGCGACCGATATCAACGGTGCGCAGATGGCTGAATGGATGGGGGTACTCAAACGCCAGGGGGTCAAGAGCTTCGGCTACTACCCGGACAACTTCCTGGAAAACTCACCGGACCTGAACACCGTGCGTCCGGCCCTTTCCAACCAGTGGAACCCTTGATCATGTTCGACAGAATCCTGGCTCTATTCGTCCTGGCACTGGTATTGGGCGTGCCCCTGGGCCTGATCTTCCTGGTCACCGGGCAGTTCCTGATGGACTTCGTGTTTTTCTACCCCTTGTTTATGTCGGGGCTGTGGATCGCCGGCGGCCTGTACTTCTGGCTGCATTGGGAGCGCCACTGGCCGTGGGAGGAAGACACCCCGGCGCCGACCCTGGCGGGCAACCCGATGATCTCGATCATCATCCCTTGCTACAACGAAGGCGATAACGCTGCCGAGACCATTCACGCGGCGCTGGATCAGTTGTACCCGAATATCGAAGTGATCGCGGTCAACGACGGCTCCTCAGACAACACCGCCGCTGTGCTTGACGCCCTCGCCCTGGAAAACCCGCGCCTGCGCGTGCTGCACCTGGCGCAGAACCAGGGCAAGGCCGTGGCCCTGCGCATGGGCGCCGTGGCCGCCCGCAGTGAATACCTGGTGTGCATCGACGGCGATGCGTTGCTCGACAAAAACGCCGCCGCCTACATGGTTGCGCCGATGCTCGACAACCCGCGCCTGGGCGCCGTGACCGGTAACCCGCGCATCCGCACACGCTCCACCTTGATTGGCCGGGTGCAGGTGGGCGAGTTTTCTTCGATCATCGGCTTGATCAAGCGCACCCAGCGGGTGTTCGGCCGGATCTTCACCGTGTCGGGGGTGGTGGTGGCGTTCCGTAAAAAGGCGCTGGACCGCATCGACTATTGGAGCACCGACATGATCACCGAGGACATCGATGTCAGTTGGAAGCTGCAACTCGATCACTGGGCCATCTTCTACGAACCCCGTGCCCTGTGCTGGATCTTGATGCCTGAAACCGTCGGCGGCCTGTGGAAACAGCGTTTGCGCTGGTCCCAGGGCGGTGCCGAAGTGTTGTTCAAGAACATCCGTGGCATCTGGCAATGGCGCCATCGTTACCTGTGGCCACTGCTGTTCGAATACTGCCTGTCCACCGGTTGGGCCTTTACCTTCCTGTTGTCGGTGATCTTCTGGGCAGTGGGCAAGTTCATCGTGCTGCCACCGGCGATTGCCGTGGACTCCCTGGTGCCACCGGCGTTTACCGGCCTGGTGCTGGCAATGGTGTGCCTGTTGCAGTTTGCGGTGAGCATCCTGATCGACCGGCGTTATGAAAAAGACCTGTGGAAAACCCTGTTCTGGACCGTGTGGTACCCGATGGTGTTCTGGCTGGTCAGCTTGTTTACCACCTTGGTCAGCTTCCCCCGGGTGCTGTTTAAGCAACATCAGAAGCGCGCACGCTGGGTCAGCCCGGATCGCGGTATCAAACCAAGCGAAGAGGAGGCGTGATCATGAAACTGGTCAGAACGCGTCAAAACGCCGTGATGTGGATCATCGATGTGCTGCTGACCCTGTTGGCCTGGTTCGGGCTGATCTGGCTGCTGGCGCGCGGCATGAGCGCGATGCTCGAAACCCACGGCGGCCCACGCCTGGAGGCGCCGATCTTTGCCGCACTCAACACCCTGCAGACATACCTCTGGATCGCCGTGTTCAATGCGGTGATCCTGATCGGTTGGGCGCGTTACCAACAACGCAAAGGCCGCAAGTTCGCCCAGCGCCGCGCCGAGGCCAATGCCCTGAGCGATAAGCGCCTGAGTGAGAGTTTCAACCTGGGCGAAGGCGACCTGGAGCAATTGCGCCGACCCGGTGTGCTGGTGATCCACAACGACGAAGAGGGCGGGGTGGAGGAAGTGAAGTCCCATGTGTCCCGGGACGTGGAGCGCCCGCCGCTGACCCTGGTGCCCGGCCAGCCAAAAGGCAACGACGCCGGCAGCCTGTAGGCGCGGGCTCGCTCGTGAAAGCGTCAACGATAACGCGTGCTACCTGAACGGGCGCGGCGCCTGTGAGTTTTTCGCGAGCCAGCTCGCTTCTACAGAGAATTAACCGACGGGTACCGGGGCCAGTCGGTGGATGGATCCGATAAATGGGATCCAATTCACACAATACCTGCGAACTTTTCCCGGATCCCCGGTACTAACCTAACTCGGCAAGAGCTTGATGGCCTAATAATGGCCCTTGAGCCGTACTTAGCCTTATTGCCGTCAAAAATGGCGCCACCTGTCGGAATAATCATGCATGACCTCGGCGCGCTTCATTTTTGATAGTTTTTAATTGTTATTAATCAATGGGTTATTGGTTTAACTAGTCCGAACGCGCAACTAAGCCAGTTTCTTTGAACGCTGGAAGTTCGATGTTAGTTTGCCGCCCTTGATTTTTCGATGGATCGAACATGCTTTTTTTATCACGGACTCGGTATTTACTGTGCACTGTCCTGCTCGCATACCTGAGCCTGAACAGCGCCATCGCTGCGCCTACGCCAGGGGATCAAGACTTGATCCGCGACCGGCAGAACCGCCTGCTCGAAGAGCAGCAGCGACGCCTTGAAGAACTCAAGGACCTGCCCGGCAAAGAGGCCAAGCCCCAGGCCCCGGCCACGCCGGCGGACACCCGTTGCTTCCCGATCAAAGACATCGAACTCAAGGGCGCCGACAGCCTGCCGGCCTCCGACCGCGAACGCCTGCTCAAGCCGTATGTAGGCCAATGCCTGGGCGTCTCGCAGCTCAATGAACTGCTCAAGGTCATCACCGATTACTACATCGCCAAAGGCCGCGTCACCAGCCGTGCCTACTTGCCGCAGCAGGACCTTTCCAGCGGCCATCTCCAGGTATTGGTGGTGGAAGGCAAACTCGAAGCGGTGAGAAGCGCAGAAGGCAGCAACGTCACCGACCGCGAACTGGCCATGGCGTTTCCCGGCAAGGTCGGCGAAGCGCTGAACCTGCGTGAGGTCGAGCAACTGGTGGACCAGCTCAACCGCCTGCCGTCGAAACAGGCGCAAATGGAGCTGACCCCCGGCCAGCAGATCGGCGGCAGCGACGTGGTGGTCAAGAACACCCCGCAAAAGCCCTGGCGCGCCAGCCTGTCGCGCAATAACGACGGGCAACGCAGCACCGGTGAACAGCAATGGGGCGCGGGCCTGGAGTGGGACAGCCCGCTGGGCCTGGCCGACCAACTGGTGCTGCGCGGCGGCCACGACGCCATCAGCGACCACCAGAAAACCTCGAAAAACAGCATGCTTTATTACAACGTGCCGTGGGGGTGGTGGAACTTCAGTTACACCTACAGCGAGAGTGATTACCGCACGCTGGGCTACACCGACACCTTCAAGTTCAAACAGTCGGGCGACAACCAGAACCATCAGTTGCGGGCCGAGCGTGTGATCCACCGCGATGACGTCAGCAAGACCTCGCTCAACGTCGGCCTGGCTCACCTGCGCACCAACAACTACGTCAACGACGCCCACCTCGAAATCAGCAGCAACCGCCTTAGCGAACTGCAACTGGGCATCAACCACGGTCGCCGTATCGGTAGTGCTTTCGTCAACGTCGACTTGGGCGTGCAGAACGGCATCGGCGCCTTTGATGCTCAGCGCGACGACCAGCATCGCGATCAGTTCGGCAACCTGACACCCACCCCGGATTACCGCAAATATACCGCCACCGTCAGCTATCTGCAGCCTTTCACCCTGTGGGGCGAGTCGTTCAGCTTCACCAGCCTGGCCACTGGGCAGCGCAGTGAAGACGTGCTGTTCTCGCCG
Organism: Pseudomonas sp. MWU13-2517; assembly: GCF_023242545.1. Lineage (NCBI taxonomy): Bacteria > Pseudomonadati > Pseudomonadota > Gammaproteobacteria > Pseudomonadales > Pseudomonadaceae > Pseudomonas > Pseudomonas sp. MWU13-2517. Next base: position 56,476 of record NZ_JALMFA010000013.1, read on the forward strand.
CAACGCATCAGCCTTGGCGGCTCATCGTCGGTGCGCGGTTTCAAGGACCAGCAACTGTCCGGCGACAGCGGCGGCTACTGGCGCAACGAAGTGCGCTGGGCACGCCCGGTCACCCTGGAGTGGTTACGCCCCGCCTTCGCCGAATACGGCACCAGCCTTGGTTACGACCAGGGCGTGATTCGCAACGACCGTTACAACGGCGACAACCACGGCCGAGTCTCAAGCAACTCCGTGGAACTGTTCGCCCGCGGCAAATACGTCAGCACCAGCGTGACCTTTGCCCATTCGTTGGAAAGACCGGGGGTGGTGACCGAGCGCGAAGCGCCGATCTACTTCCGCATGGATTTCTTCCTGTAATTCAACGCCCGTTACATCGAGAATTTGACAATGGATGTTCGCCAATTTGCCTTTCTGGCCCGTCAACCTTCCGCTGCGCTGAAGCCACGGGACTCGTTCTTCGGCCTGCCCAAGCGCGGCCTGGTATTGATCCTGGCCAACGCACTGTTCTGGCAGCCGCTGCTGGCCCAGGCCGAAGGCATTGTGGTCAGCAACCCGGCCACCAGTGTCGGCCAGGCCGGCAATGGCGTACCGGTGGTGAACATCGCCACGCCCAATGGCGCGGGCTTGTCGCATAACCAATTCAAGGACTACAACGTCGGCCCCAACGGCGTGATCCTCAACAACGCCACCGGCGCGGTGCAAAACACCCAACTGGGCGGCTACATCGTCGGCAACCCCAACCTCAAGGGCGGCGCGGCGAACGTCATCCTCAACGAAGTCAACGGCGGCAGCCCGAGCCAGTTGCGCGGTTATACCGAAGTGGCGGGGCAGTCGGCCAAGGTCATCGTGGCCAACCCGTACGGTATTACGTGCAGCGGTTGCGGCTTTATCAACACGCCCAACGTTACGCTGACCACCGGCAAACCCGTGCTCGACGCGAGCGGTCAGCTGCAGCGCTACCAGGTCGACGGCGGCGCCGTGACCATCGACGGCCAGGGCCTGAATGCCAGTAACGTCGACCGCTTCGAGATCATCACCCGCTCGGCCAAGATCAACGCACAGATCAACGCCCGCGAACTGACCGTGATCGCCGGGCGCAACGACGTCGACGCCCAAAGCCTGAAAACCACCGCGCGTGCCGACGACGGCAGCGCCAAGCCGGAGCTGGCGATTGACTCGTCGGCCCTGGGCGGCATGTATGCCGGCGCGATCAAACTGGTGGGCACCGAAGCCGGTGTGGGCGTGAAGCTCGACGGCACGTTGGCGGCCAGTGGTGGGGATATTCAGCTGGATGCCAATGGGCGCCTGAGCATGGCGCAGGCGGCGGCGACCGGGAACGTCAAGGTCACCGCGCAGACTGTCGACCTCACCGACAAGGTCTACGCCAATGGCAATGTGCAGGTCTCCAGCGCCCAGGCGCTGGTCAACCGCAAGAGCATCGCCGCCGGCCAGCGCATCGAAATCAACGCGGCCAGCGTCACCAACCCCGGCATCATCGAAGCCGGTGTAGCCGCCGATAACAGTCGCAACACCACGGGCGATCTGGTGGTCAACGCGCAAACCGTCACCACCAGCGGCAACCTGCTGGCCAGCCGGGCCCTGGCGATCACTGCCGCCCAAGCGCTGACCAACCAGGGCGCGATCATCCAGGCCAAGACCGTCGACGTCAGCAGCGCCACACTCACCAACCAGGGTGCCGGTGCACGCCTGTTCGGCGAGCAGAGCCTGGCGATCAACTCGCCAGCCATCGTCAACCTCGGCGGGCTGATTCGCTTCGGTGAAGGCCAGGCCGCCACCCTCAACAGTGCGTCCCTGGATAACCGCCAAGGCCGTATTGAAATGGCCGGTGGCAGCCTGGTGCTGACCAGTGCCGACCTGAACAACAGCGGCGGGCAAGTCATCGCCAACGACTTGACCGTCAATGCCGGCAACCTGAACAACCAGAATGGCGTGCTGGTAGCCAAAACCACCACCGTCAAGGCCAACGACCTCGACAACAGCCTCAAGGGTTTGATCCAGGCAGACGGCGGCGTGCTCAACCTGAACGTCACCAACGCTTTCAATAACAACCAGGGTTTCGCCCAGGCCAGCACCGACCTCAACGTCACGGCCGGGACCCTCAGCAGCAACGCAGGCGGCGTACTGAGTGCCGATGCCGGCAAGCTCACCGTCACCGCCGCGCAACAGCTCAGCAACGCCCAGGGCCGCCTGCAGGCCGGGCAGGGCGATATTGAATTGCACGCCGCGAACCTGGATAACCAGAGCGGCGTGATCGTCGGCAAACAACTGCTGCTCGACGTGGCCGGTGGCGACTTCGACAACCGCGCCGGACGCGTGTTGGGCGACCACGTCGACGTGCGAGCCTCCGGCCTCGACAACCGCAACGCCGGCCTGCTGGCCGGTGGCGCCCAAGGCGTCAGCCTGCTGCTCAAAGGCCCGGGCCAATTGCTCAACGCCAAAGGCCGTATCCAGAGCGAAGGTCTGCTGCAACTGCAAGGCGAGCGCTTCGACAACAGCGCCGGTATCCTGCTGGGCCAGACCGTTGACGTGACCGCGCAGACCCTCAACAACAGCGACAAAGGCGCGCTGGTCAGCGATGGCGGCGACGTGGTGCTCAAGGTCAGCGACCTGCTCACCAACGTCAGCGGCCAGATCGACGCGGGCGAACGCAGCGTACTGGTCAAGCAACTCACCACCCTCAACAACGACGGCGGCACCCTGCGCGGCAAGCGCCTGGACATTGCCGCCCAGCAGCTGAACAACGACAACGGCCAACTGCTGGCCGGCGCCGAAGGCGTGACCTACAGCGGCCAGGACCTGAGCAACCGCAAGGGCCTGATCCTCAGCAGCGGCGCCCCCACCGTGCTCACCACCGCCAGCCTGCACAACCAGGGCGGCACCGTGCAGGGCGACAGCCTGAACGTCACCGCCAACAGCGTCGATAACGGCAGCGGCGGCCTGATGGCAAGCCTGGTCGGCAACCTGCAACTGACGGTCGAAGCCCTGGCCAACCGTGGCGGCAAACTGTTCGGCAAAGAACAAGTGACCGTCAGCGGCGGCACCCTCGACAACAGCGCGGGCGGCCAAGTCAGCGGCAATCAGATCAGCCTGACCTCACGCGACACCCTCACCAACCAGGGCGGCCTGATCGAGGCCAACCAGGGTCTGACCCTCGCCGGCGGCAACCTGGATAACAGCGCCAGCGGGCAACTGCGCGCCCTGGGCGGCACCAGCAGCAGTCTCAACCTCAGCGGGGCGTTGAACAACCAGAACGGCACCCTCGAATTCGGCAGTCAGGCCTTCAGCCTTGATGCAGCCAGCCTCAACAACCAGAACGGGATGCTGCAACACGCCGGCACCGGCCTGTTCCACCTCAACACCGCCAGCCTCTCCGGCAGCCAGGGCAATATCCAAGGCATGGGCAGCGCCGACTGGGCCTTCGGCAAAGTCGATGGCCTGGGCCGTGTGCAACTCAACGACGTGCTCACCTACAAGAGCGACCAGGCGCTGGCCCTCAAGGCCGGTGACCGCATGGCCAGCGCCAAGGGCTTGATCCTCAACGTGGCGGGCCTGGACAACGGCGGCGAACTGCTCAGCGACGGCGACCTGAGCATCACCACCGGCGACTTGACCAACAGTGGCCGCGTATCGGCTCTGCAAACACTCACCGTCGCAGCCAACAACCTCAGTCAGAACGGCGGCCGCCTGGCGGCAACCAATGCCCGCCTGACCCTGGGCGGCACCCTGGACAACCTTGGCTTCCTCACCGCCCGCCAGCAACTGGATATCGCCGCCGCGCAGATCAATAACCGTGGCACCCTCGGTGCCCAGGGCGCAGTGAACCTCACGGCGGTCAACGGCATCACCAATGCCGCAGACACGCTGCTGTTCAGCGGCGGCGACATGACTCTGCGCAGCAATGGCTTCAGCAACAGCTATGGCGACGTCTACAGCAAAGGCGACTTGAGCTTCGCCGCACGCGATGGCGGGCGTGCCGTGCTGTTCAGCAACCGCTCCGGCACCGTGGAAAGCGAAGGCTCGATCGGCATCAATGCGGGCTTTATCGAAAACGCCAAAGATGAATTCGAACTCGGGCAGACGCTGACCACCGGCAGCTTGAGTTGGATCTGTCACCAGCACTGCGGCGAGCAAGACAACTGGGAGCGTGGTGAGATCACCATCTACGAAACGTACCTTGAGGCGGCGACCAAGGATTCGGTAGCGGCGCGCCTGGTGGCTGGCAAAAATATGCTGCTGCAAGGTGACAATGTGCAGAACCGCTACAGCCTGATGGCCGCCAATGGCGACCTGAGTATCACCGCCGGTGACTTGCTCAACCAAGGTGCCGCCACGCGCACGGGACAGCGCAAGATTGTCGTCAACACGCCAGGGCACGTTCCCGATGATTTGTTTGAACGCATGCAATATGTCGACGTTCCGGCCTTCAATGCGGCCACGGCGGCAGGGAATTTCGATAAGGCGCGCTTCGAAGAGCTGAAAAACCGCTCACCCAATAGCTGGCCTTTCGTCCACTCAAGCGACGTCACCACGTGGACCAGCAACGGCGGCCCCGGCTACGACGCCACCCTGCAAGCCGGAGGTACGGTCAACCTCAACGTCGCCCGCACCCTGCAAAACGGCACGCTGCACAACAACACCCTGGCGCAGTTGACCGGCAGCCTCGGCGACGACCAGACCGGCATCCCCGTCGGCGGCATCAACATCAACCTGAGCAAACACGCCAACGACGCCAGCGCCCAGGCGCCCGGCACGGTATTGCCGGTCGTCGTTGCAGCTCCCGGCGGCGGCTTCGTGCCCGTCGATTACACCGGCACCGCGTTCGCTGCGGTCGACCCCACCACTTCGCCCAACTTCCAACTGCCCAAAGGCGAGTACGGCCTGTTCGTCAAAAACGCCGACCCTACCAGCCACTACCTGATCGAGACCAACCCCGAGTTCACCTCGGCGTCCGGATTCTTCAGCTCCGATTACATGCTCGGCAAACTCGGCTACAACGCTGACAACGCCTGGCGCCGCTTGGGTGACGGCCAATACGAAACCCGCCTGATCCGCGACGCCGTCCTCGCGCAAACCGGCCAGCGCTTCCTCGCCGGCGGCCTATACAGCGACGCCGACCAGTTCCGCTACCTGATGGACAACGGCCTCGCCAGCAAAGATGCCCTGCGCCTGAGCCTCGGCGTGTCCCTCACCAGCCAGCAAGTCGGTGCCCTGACCCACGACATCGTGTGGATGGAAAACCGCGTTGTCGACGGCCAGACCGTCCTCGTGCCCGTGCTGTACCTGGCCCAAGCCGAATCTCGCAATGTGCGCGGCAACAGCTTAATCCAGGGCCGCGACCTCAACCTGGTCACCGGCGGCGACCTGATCAACGTCGGCACCTTGCGCGCCAGCAACAACCTCTCCGCGGTCAGCAGCGGCAGCATCTACACCGGTGGCCTGATGGAAGCCGGTAACAACCTCAGCCTGCTGGCCCAGGACAGCATCCGCAACGCCATGGCCGGCGAAATTCGCGGCAAGCAAGTCAGCCTCACGGCGCTCAAAGGCGATGTCACCAACGACAACACCGCCATCCAGGTGCGTGACGGCGTCGGCATGCGCACCCTCACCGACACCAGCGCCGGCACCATCGTCGCCCGCGAAAACCTCGCCATCGACGCCGGCCGCGACCTTACCAACCGAGGCGCACTGGTAGCAGGCAACAACGCTAATCTCACCGCCGGCCGTGACCTCAACCTCATCGCCGCCAGCGACACCAGCGTCAAGCACGAGACCCGCGACGGTGGCGAGAAATCCAGCATCACCACCGACGTCAAAAACCTCGCCGCCAGTGTCACGGCGGGTGGCAACCTGAATATGCACGCCGGGCAAGACGTCAACATTATCGGCAGCACCGCCACCGCTGGCAAAGACCTCAACATCGCCGCCGGCCGCGACCTCAACGTCGCCTCGGTCAGCGACATGCACAACGTCGAGGGCAAGGAAAAACACGGCAAAAAACGCATCAAGACCTCGGACGACCAGACCACCCAAGTGGCGAGCGTGTTGACGGCGGGTGGGGATTTTGTCAGCCAGGCTGGGCGTGACACCACGATTGTGGCGAGCAGGATCAGCGCGGGGAATGAGGCTTATCTTTATAGCGGGGATAAGTTGAGTTTGTTGGCGGCGCAGGACAGCACCTACACCCTCTACGACATGAAAAAGAAGGGCGGCTGGGGCGCGAAGGAGACTAAGCGGGATGAGGTTACTCGCGTTACCAACGTTGGCACTGAGATCAAGACGGGGGGGGATTTATCGCTTGTCAGTGGCGGCGACCAGTTGTATCAGCGCGCCAAGCTCGACAGCGGTAATGACCTGACGATTGCCAGCGGCGGCGCGGTGACGTTTGAAGCGGTTAAAGACCTGCATCAGGAGAGTCACGAGAAGAGTAAGGGTGACTTGGCGTGGACCAGTGCTAAGGGCAAGGGAAATACCGACGAGACGTTGCGCCAGAGTGAGTTGATGGCGCATGGAGAGCTGGCGATAAAGGCCGTGGATGGCTTGAAGATTGATGTAAGGCAGGTCGACCAGAACACCGTAAGCCAGACCATTGACGCGATGGTTAAGGCGGATCCAAGCCTCGCGTGGATCAAACAAATGGAGCAACGCGGTGACGTTGATTGGCGCGAAGTCAAAGAGCTGCACGATAGCTTCAAATACAGCAATTCGGGCCTCGGTGCTGGCGCGCAAATTGTCATAGCGATCATTGTTACCTACTTCACGATGGGGGCCGCCAGTGGTGCAATCGCTGCGGCAGGTAGCGGGACGTCGATGGCTGGGGCGACGGCTGCTGCCACCGCGACGTCTGCCGCAGGCTGGGCTAATGCTGCGGGCAGCGTCGTGCTTGGTGGCATGGCCAGTAATGGCGCGATCAGTACAATCAACAACCGTGGCAATTTAGGCGCGGTGTTCAAAGACGTAACCTCCCGCGATGCGATGCGGGGCTATGTTGTCTCGGGTGTTACTGCGGGGCTGACCGCAGGGTTCTACGACGATTGGACCAGCACGCAGACAGGCACTACTACTGCGCTGCCTAACTCAGGCGCAGTCACATCTGCCAGCCCATTGAGTACCTGGCAAGGTGTTGGCCAATTCACTGCGAATCAGGTTCTGCAAAACGGCACGTCGGCTATCCTGACTAAAGCGCTGGGAGGAGAGGCCAGTCTCGGGGATGCATTGCAAAGCAGCCTCGCCAATGCATTTGCTGCTTATGGCTTCAACATGATTGGCGATGTCTCCAAGAATCGATTCGCCGACGGCGGTATCACCAAGATTGGGCTGCATGCGTTGATGGGCGGGCTGGCAGCTGAAGCGTCTGGCGGCGATTTCCGCACGGGTGCGCTGGCAGCAGGTGTGAATGAAGCTCTGGTGGACAGCCTCGCCAAACAGTACGCCAGCATGCCGGAGGATAAGAGAAAGAGCTTGCTGGTGATGAGCTCGCAGTTGATTGGTGTGCTTGCGGCGTCGGTGGACAGTGATGCTGACGGCAAAAGTTTGCAGACCGGGGCTTGGGTTGCTGGCAATGCTACTCAGTACAACTGGCTATTGCATGGAGAGATAGAAGCGGCGGACAAAGCGCGTGAGGGATGTAGTGCACGTGGAGGAGACGTCGCCGGCTGTCAGCGACGTATCACGCAAGCGATGGACAGTCTTGATAAAGCCCGAAATATGGAGCGAGCTGATCAGATTCGTCAGGTGGATTTAGCTAACTATCAAGAAGGAATGACACCTGGAGAGTACAGGGATGCCTTGGATTCTTATTGGAATGGAATCGATAGAAGCGAGTTAGTCTGGACCGGCTACGAACCCGCTCATGAGCTGGGATATATCGCGGGCAAAATGGGTTCTGGGGTTATTGATAGGGCTGTCGATTGGCCAGGTAAGGTTTACGACACGATCACTCACTTGACAGACATCCCGGCAAATCTACTTCAGGCTGGTAAGGATGGTGTCAATTGGATTAATAGCCCCATACCAGCACAGAGCCTCGAGCGGGCCGGCGACGAGCTGATTTTTGCAACTCCGGATAAGCTTGGCGGAATTGTATTCGATGCAGCTACGGGGGCAATTACCGCCGGTGTAGGCGGTAAGGCAGTTGAGTGGATTGGTGGGCGTTGGACTCTACGTAGTAGCACAAATACACTGCCAAGCAAGCCCATTGAATTTTCGGGTGGTACACCGACCCTAGAAGGGACCTCTTTCAGTCCAGATATCGTTAACCTCAGAAGTTCGGAGTTTTACGCTCTGTATGGAGATAACCCGCTAAGAGGTACAAAAACAAATCTACAAGCACGTCAATGGTATTTGAGCGAGGATGCGAAAATTCTAGATCGTGTCGATAAGAGCGCACCATTGGAAGCTCAAGCTAAACAAGCTTTCGATATGAGGAATGAAAATAGAGCGCAAGCTAGAGAGTTCATGTCGGATAGAGTAAGTGCAGATCGGTTGATTGGAGAGGAACCTAATATGACGTGGTCCGAAATGATCGACTACAGAAAATCCCAAGGCTTGTCAGGTGATGATATTTATAAAGCTATTTTAGAAAGCTCTCAAAGAACTAGAGCGGAAGTTAATAAGCGTCTTGGAGTTGACTGAATGGATGAGTCGTTGCCAACCATAACGAGAAGAATTAACCCTGATGGGAAAGTCGAGTGTCATTTAGGCTTTTCTTCTGACTGGGATGGTTTTGACTCGATTGTAAAATATTTAAAAAAATATTGGCAGGCAAGCCCAGTTCAATCTGCTGATAATATTTATTCTCGACGTTGGGTATTGATATGTAATGGGGTCACGTTAACTGTTTATCACGACAGTCAGATAGGGAATTATTTAGTTGTGGAAAATGGTGAAGATAAGGATAACTTGCTCGGTCAGATCGAGGCGGATTTGATTGAGCGGTTCCGTTGAATGCTAACCAGTAATTTTCTACCTTTTTATCTCCATAGAAAATTACTTGAGAAGGAAAATAGGGGGCAGACCACGGTTTTATGTTTTTTGAGGTCAGAAGAATTGCTCTTTTAAAATGTCATTTATTTTTCGTAATTATTCGATTTTGTTGGCCTGGTGATGGGCGGCTAAGCTGTAAGCTCTTATCCAATTAGAGAAGAATAGTGGTCTGACCCCCTATTTTCCTGGGAGTCAGGCATGAAGTCCATTATGGAGAAAAAATAGATGATAATTGGAGGGTATAGACTTAATCCTGAACACGTTAGATTGCAAATCCCTCTTGTTCGCCAACCGTCCCTAGAAGATGTGAAATTCATTATAAGCATGTATGGAAAATTTGACGGCGTCGCTTCGTTGTCTATTTCGCCGACGCCTGAATACGGACCGTATGAAATTAATCTTTACGCTGATTCTGGAAATTACCTTTTGATGCTAAATCAATACCTTGAAGATGGGGAGCACGTCGTGCGTACTCTTAATAATACGTCGATGGGAACAAGTTCAGTTGGGATTTTGGGCGACTATTACCCGGCGAGTTTCATAACTAGAGATATAGGCGTCGTTACTTCTTGTTTTCAAGAGTTTTTGAATTTTGGTGATGTGAGTTCGTTCGTCTTGAGTGCATAGGAGTACTAGAAGGGATAGGGGTCAGACCACGGTTTTATGTTTTTTGAGGTCAGAAGAATTGCTCTTTTAAAATGTCATTTATTTTTCGTAATTATTCGGTTTTGTTGGCCTGGTGATGGGCGGCTAAGCTGTAAGCTCTTATCCAATTAGAGGAAAATAGTGGTCTGCCCCCTATTTTCCTCCTGCTACCCTAAAGGCTAACTCTGGGTTGCCGAAAAAATCATTTAGTCCAAGGAGATAGCTTGGTATGGATTCTAGATTAATGTCACTCCGTAAAGAGCTGGCGAAAATGACTTCTGATCAGGCGGCAGCTTGGATATTGAGCCGGTACCCTCTTTCTTCAGATAATTGGGGTGAGGCTTTATTGCTTCTTCCTCATAGATCTTGGAAAAAACCAGAACAGAAACGTTTGGCGGACTATTATTTCAAGAAGATTCCGTTCTCTAGCGCTAGAGGGTATGAAGTGTTCGCGTCAATCATGTCAATTAAGTTAATGGTTGCATGTATTAACGATGCATTGCCCAAAGATCCTAGCAGGATAGAGTTATTGTTTTATCATCTTATCCCTGTGCTTAAGCGTTTTGCGAAGAATGATGCAGATCGAAAAATTATTGAAGTTTTTCTTTCGGCTTCTTCGATAATTCCGTCAAAAGATACTTGATAGATAAAAATAAGGGTCGGACCACGGTTTTACGTTTTTTTGAAGGTCAGCAGAGTTGCTCTTTTAAATGCCTTTCCATCCGCGTGCATAGCCAAAGCGGGCGACATTACAGCCGCCCGATTTTCACTCAGGACGGATCAGCATTAAGCCTACGACTGATGACATCCAGCAAATCACACCCGTCGCGTAGCGGAATGGCCAGCAAGTGGGCGAAGTCTGAAAGTACTACGGCATCGCTACTGAGTTGTTCTCGGAAGGCCAGGTTTTCCAGCAGTTGGGTGACAGCCCGAATGCGGTGCATGGCGGCGCCGTGAAGGACGTCGAGGGGCGCACTGGTGTCGATGAGTAGAGCGGGGACGGTGCTGTCGTTGCCCGTGAGGGGCATGTATTGGTTCATTTGAAGCCTCGTTTTGATGATATGAGCGCCATCACCTGTTCGTCGCCAAACGAATTGGGTGGCAGCTGTACGCAGGTTGGCGAACCGGAAACGAGAAACCGGCAGACCCGAAGGTCTCCCGCGCACAGCCGCCATAAACGCGACTCTGCGGGTGCAAAAAAGTCTGCAAAAAAACGCAGACCGTTTTTGCACTCGTTATCGGGTCGCCAAACCCGATCGCCCTGTGGGGCGACGGCCGGACTATAAGCCCCTCACCCAAAACCGCGCAAGGCATCACAATAGTGGCACAATGCCTTGTATCATCCGTTGCCGATACACAGGCAACGAGCAACACCCTCAAAATTCGCCCCACCGCAACCCACAAGGAAGAAATACATGATCAAGCTGTTCTGTAAAGCGGCTGTCGTTCTATCCCTGGCCACATTGTTTGGCTGTTCCTCGACACCGTCGGTCGAGAAGATGCAGGCTGATGTAGCGAACTATTCGCTGCCCAAAGCGGCCGTTGCCGACAAAGGTTTGGTGTATGTCGTACGCCCCAGCAATGTCGGGATGATGGTGCGCTTCAACGTGTTCCTGGATGACAAGGAAGCCGACTCTGAGATGGGTTACAACCGTGGCAACCAATACATCTATTTTTTCGTGACGCCGGGCAAGCATGTGATCAGCTCCAAGGCTGAAAACTGGGCGGACATGCCGATCGACGTCAAAGCGGGTGAGGTTGTGTACCTCAAGCAGGAAGTCGAAATGGGCTTCGCCATCGCGCGTAACAGCCTCAAAGTGTTGAGCGATGTCGAGGGTCGTTACCTGGTCAAGGATGCGTCGCTGGGTACCATTGCAAAAGAAAGCAAGTGAGTTAAACCGTTTGAAGCCTGCCGGGCTCCAGGCTCGGCAGGCCACTACCTTTTCTGCGTAAACTTTCAAGGACTGATGTGAAAAACTTCCTCTTCATCCTTCTCACCACCCTCATCCTCGGCGGCTGCGTCAGCCATCCCATGACCCCCGAAGATCGCGCGCAGATCAAGACCGTGAAAGTCCTGCCCGTGAAGTGGGAAAAGAACATGGTGTACTTCGGTCGTGAACAAGCCTGGGGCGCGGCGTTGGGCGCCGGGCTTGGCGCGGGTGTTGGCATGGCCAGCGGTGCGTCCAAGGTTGGCACTGCGGCATTGAGCGGCGCGGGGTTTGCGGCGGGCATGAAGCTTGGGCAACTGGCCGAGATGCCGACGCCGGTGGCAATCCTGACGGTGATGGAAGCCGAAAAAATCGATTTAGGTGTATTGCTCAAGCAAGGCTTTATCGATGCGTTGGGCAAGACCTCGACCCTCAAGGTCGTGGGTGACGATGAGCTCGCCGATGCGCAGATCCAGCTGACCGTGGCCGAGTGGGGCTTTCGTCTCACTCAGGGTTTCAGCAGCGTGATTTACCCCACCCTCAACGTGGTCGCGCAGATGGATCGCGGTGACAAGATGATCTGGCGCACCAGTGAGGCGATCACGCCGTTCAATGGCCAGAATGTCTATGGCTATACACCGCTGACCTACCGCACCGACCCGGAAGCCGTGCGTCGGGCGTTGACCGGTATCACCCGGATATCCGGCGAGTACCTGGTCAAAGAACTTAAGTAGTTTTTTGTTCGAGACGCTCTGTCGCGCAGATGCGCGCGAATTAACCCGAACCACTATTAACTCGCGTCTGACCTTGTGAACGGATTATTCATTCACGAGGTTCAGCCCATGTCCCACCCTCTGCTCTTCCTGCGCCCTACCGCTCAGGGCTTTGCCATTACCGTGCTGGTCACGCTGGCCGGGTGTGGGGCATCGTCGGCCCCGGAAGTTGCCAAACCGGATGCCTCGGCGCCCCTTTCCGAGTTGCAAAGCGTGGTGCCCCAAGGGGCTTTGGTGAAACACGCGATGGCGCCGGCGCCGATGACCGCCCGCTTGAAGATGCCGGAATCAGCGGTGACGGACTATCGCAGCGAACCCCGCGAGCAATACGAAAACCTGCCGCAGAACCCGGTGCATCGCGTCGCCGAAGCGCCGGTTTCCACCTTCAGTGTGGACGTCGATACCGGTAGCTACGCCAACGTACGACGTTTCCTCAACCAAGGCCGCCTGCCGCCCGAAGGCGCGGTGCGATTGGAGGAAATGCTCAATTACTTCCCCTACAGCTACGCACTGCCCACCGACGGCTCGCCCTTTGGTGTGACCACGGAAGTCGCCGCCACGCCGTGGAACCCGCATACCCGACTGCTGCGCATTGGCATCAAAGCGTCCGATAAAGCCATGGCGGAACTGGCGCCCGCCAACCTGGTGTTCCTGGTCGATGTGTCCGGCTCCATGGACCGCCGCGAAGGGTTGCCGCTGGTGAAAAGCACGCTGAAATTATTAGTGGATCAACTGCGCGAGCAGGACCGCGTGTCCCTGGTGGTCTACGCCGGTGAGTCCCGTGTGGTGCTCAAACCGACTTCGGGCCGCGACAAGGTGAAGATCCGCAACGCCATCGACCAGCTCAGCGCCGGCGGCTCTACCGCAGGTGCCTCGGGTATTGAAATGGCCTACCAGATGGCCCGCGAAGGCTTTATCGACAAGGGCATCAATCGCATTCTGCTGGCCACCGACGGTGACTTCAACGTAGGCGTCAGCGACTTCGACAGCCTCAAGCAGATGGCGGCCGACCAGCGTAAAAGCGGTGTATCACTGACCACGCTCGGCTTTGGTGTGGATAACTACAACGAACACCTGATGGAACAACTGGCCGACGCGGGCCACGGTAACTACGCCTATATCGACAACCTGCGCGAAGCACGCAAGGTGCTGGTGGAGCAGCTCAGCTCGACCCTGGCGGCGGTGGCGCGGGATGTGAAGTTGCAAGTGGAATTCAACCCGGCCCGGGTCAGCGAATACCGCTTGCTTGGCTATGAAAACCGCACGCTCAAGCGTGAGGATTTCAACAACGACAAGGTGGATGCTGGCGAAATTGGTGCAGGGCATACCGTGACCGCGCTGTATGAAATAGTGCCCAAGGGCGAGCAGGGTTGGTTGGAGCCGTTGCGTTACGCCGCTGCGCCTGCGGCTGAAAGCAAATCCGCTGAACTGGCGATGGTGCGTGTGCGCTATAAGCCTGCGGAGGGCGGTGAAAGCCGGTTGATCGAGCGGGCCGTCGATAGAACCTCCGCCATGCCCAGTGATGACCTGCGCTTCAGCGCCGCCGTGGCCGCGTTCGCGCAACAACTCAAGGGCGATGGCCGCTACACTGGCAGCATGAGTTTGCAAGACACGGCGGCACTGGCACGCTCGGCCCGGGGCGACGATCCGTTCGGACTGCGCAATGAATTCGTGCAACTCGTAGAGCTGGCCCAAAGCCTGAAACACTGATCTGGACCACCCCGACAATTCAATGTGGTAGGGGGCCGACCCCCTGCCACAGTTACCCGCTTCGGCTGACAGAAGGAGTTCGCCACCTACATGGCCGTTCCAGACGATCCCCCCAGCGACGAATCACTGCTGGCCCGCTACCGCGCCGGTGACGCCGCCGCATTCGAAGTGCTATATGCGCGGCACCGTCAAGGGCTGCACCGGTTCCTCGTGTCCTTGAGCAACAAGGCCGAATTGGCCGAAGAAATCTACCAGGACACATGGCTCAGCCTGATCCGCAGCACCACCCAGCCCCAGGGCCGGGCAAGTTTTCGTACGTGGTTGTTCCAGATCGCCCGCAACCGCTTGATCGATTACTGGCGCAAGCACGGCATCCACAACCCGTTGCACGACAGCTACGACGAACAGTTGCACGCCCAGGCCGACGACAGCGCCGGCCCTGAGCAGCAACTGAGCCTGAGCCGCGACCAGGCGCGCCTCGACGCCGCGTTGCAAGACCTGCCCGGAGACCAGCGCGAAGTTTTCCTGCTGCGCCTGCACGGCGACCTCGAGGTGCCGCAAATTGCGGTCCTCACCGGCGCCCCGCTGGAAACCGTAAAAAGCCGCCTGCGTTACGCCCAGCAGAAATTGCGTCGGCTGCTGGCCGAGGAGATACCTGTATGACCGACTCCCGACATACTCCAGATTCCGACGACGCGCTGACCCGGCACTTTCGTCAGCACAGCACCGGCGAGCCGCCCGCATCGCTGGATGCCTTCATCCTGGCCACTGCCCGACGCGAGGTGCCTGCGCCCAGGCTCAGCCTATGGCAGCGCTGGGGGCGTGCATGCCGTCAGCCGCGCTGGCAAATGGCATTCGCCACGGTTGCCGGCGTGGCATTGATGCTGGGCGTGGTGATGCGTACCAACGAGCTCGACCCCGGACCACAAGGGCGCCTGGCTGCTCCGGCAACGTTTTCCGCGCCTGCGCCCATGAGCGCACCACCGCAGGCGGAGTCCTACAGTGCTCCGCTGCGCAGTGATGCGTTGCCCCAGGGCAAGTTCGCCAAGCGGGCTGCGCCGCAGTCGTTGGAGCAGGGGCTGCTGGAGGTGGTGCGCTTGCGTGCGGCAGGGGACGAAGCGGCGGCGACGGCGAAACTGGCGGAGTTGAAGCAGCGCTTTCCCTCGCAAAACATCGAGGAGCAGCTAAAGGCCCTGCCGCCTCGCTGAGCTTATGGCGATGGCATCTTTGCATGCCATCGCCGGCCTCCCGGCAACAGGTCATAAGCATATGAATTTATAATTAGTCGCTGCGCTTACAATTGCTGCTAGTTTAATCAGCGAAAGACGTCATTGTTCCTGCTGGCCAACAGAGCGGGTCATGTTTCATCGGATGAAAAGTTGCATGCGGACTTCAAGGGATTAAAGTCTTCTCAGCATTCGCTACATGGCCACTGGGAAATCGCTCTGCCTGTTAGAAGTCCATCAATTGGATTGATAAACGGTGCCTCACATGACGGCTACGCTGAATTACCCGCTGGCAAATACAGTTGTCCCCGAGATTCAACAACCCCTGGATATCTTCGAGCGCAAAGAGTCGAACGTGCGCTCTTATTGCCGGGACTTTACCGACACTTTCCATACGGCTGAAGGCTCGACCCTGACCAGTGAACAGGGTCAGGTATTCATCGATTTCTTCAGCGGTGCCGGAGCCCTGAACTACGGGCATAACAACCCGGTGCTGAAGGCCGCGCTGCTGGAGTACATCGCCGAGAATGGCATCACCCACGGCCTGGACTTCAAGACCACGGCCAAAAAGGCGTTCTTGACCGCGTTCGAGGAGCACATCCTGGCGCCGCGTAACCTGCGCTATAAAGTGCAGTTCCCCGGGCCGACCGGCACCAACGCGGTGGAGGCGGCCATCAAGCTGGCACGCAAGTACACCGGGCGCCAGAACGTCGTGGCGTTCACCAATGCGTTCCATGGCATGTCCCTGGGCAGCCTCGCCTTGACCAGCAACCCACGCAAGCGAGCCGGGGCCGGGGTTACCCTGAACAACGTGACGTTCATGCCGTACGACCAGTATTTCGGCGACAGCGTGGACACTTCGCAGTACTTGGCCAACATGCTGCGCAGCGGCAGTGGCATCGACAAGCCGGCGGCGATCGTGCTGGAAACCGTGCAGGGCGAGGGCGGTGTGAACAGTGCGTCGGCCGCGTGGGTGCAGGCTGTACAGCATATCGCGCGGGCCCACGACATCCTGCTGATCATCGATGACATCCAGGCCGGTTGTGGCCGTACCGGCGACTTTTTCAGTTTCGAAACCCTGGGAGTCACGCCGGATATTGTGACGTTGTCAAAATCCATCAGTGGCTACGGCTTGCCCATGTCCCTGGTGTTGCTGGCACCGCATCTGGACGTGTGGGAGCCCGGCGAGCACAACGGTACGTTCCGGGGCAACAACCTGGCCTTCGTCACGGGCAAGGCGGTGATCGAGCACTATTGGCGCGACACGGGTTTTACCCAGGCGTTGAAGGCCAAGGCCGACTTCCTGCAGGCGTCGCTGACGGCGCTTTCGCAGAATTTCGCCGCCAAGGCGCCCAACCGTCTCAAGGGGCGTGGTTTTTTCAGGGGCATCGAATTCGAAGACAAGACCCTGGCGCAAAGAATCGCGGCCCAGGCCTACCTGCGGGGCTTGATCATTGAAACCTCGGGCATCGACGATCAGGTGCTCAAGTTCCTCCCGGCGCTGACCATCACCCCCGCGCAGATCACCCAAGGGCTGCAGATACTGGAGCAAGCGTTCGCCGAGGTGACTGCATGAGCCAAGCGATTGTTACCCGACATGCGTCCCTGGATGACGCGCCGGCTATTGCGCCGCTGCTGGATAAATACCGTGAGTTTTATGGGGAGGCGCCCGATGTGTCGCGGTCACTGGCCTTTATTCAGCAACGGTTCTTTTTGGGCGAGTCGATCATTATTGTTGCCGAGATAAATAACGAAGTGATTGGTTTTACACAACTCTTCCCGAGTTTTTCCAGTGTGACGCTGGAGCGTCTCTGGATATTGAATGACTTATATGTAGAAGCCTCCAAGCGTAGTGCGGGAGTAGGGTTGGCATTGTTGACGGCGGCGCGCAAGTTCGCGCTGACAACTAACGCCAAACAACTGTTTATCGAAGGTGCTGAGGATAATCCGCGGGCCAGAAACTTATACACGCGCTTTGGCTTTATCGAGAACGCGGACTACCACTATTACCATCTTCCACTGGCCCATGCCCAAGGATAGGAGCTTTCCATGTCAGAGACTATTTACGATATCGTCGGGATCGGCTTCGGCCCCTCCAACCTGGCGCTGGCCGTCGCGCTGGAAGAAGCCGCGTCACCATTGACCTACCGTTTCCTGGATGCCAAGCAGAAACCGGATTGGCAGGATGAGATGTTGCTCAGCGGCTCGGACATCCAGAACAACCCCTTGAGGGACCTGGTGACACCGCGCAACCCACGCAGCCGCTATGGCTTCGTCAATTACCTGAAAGAAACCGGTCGCCTGTTCGACTACCTCAACTTGCCGCTGACCTATCCGCTGCGGCGCGAATATGCCGAATACATCAAATGGGTGGCCGGGCATTTTCTGGGCAGCGTCGAGTCATCGGCGTTCGCCAGGCGCGTCGAACCGCTGAACGTCAAGGGCGAGCCGGTGTGGAAGGTCACCTATAACGATCAGCGGGTCATCTACGGGCGTAGCCTGGTGCTGGGCACAGGGCGCACGGCGAACATTCCGGCAGTGTTCGAGGGCCTGCCTGGCCCGCAGGTGTTCCACCTCAATCACTACCTGGAGCGTATTCATGCGCTGCCGCCGACTGCGCAACGCATCGGCGTGGTGGGTTCCAGCCAGAGCGCGGTGGAAATTGTCCTCGACCTGACCGCCAGGTTTCCGGACAAGGAAATCTATTCGTTGCACCGCAGCTTCAGCTTCCGCCTCAAGGACACCAGCCCATTCAGCGATAAGGTGTATTTTCCGGAGTTCATCGACTATTACTTCAACCTGCCGCCCGAAGCCAAGGCACGGGTGGACAAGCAATTGCGTGGGACCAACTACAGCTCGGCCGATGAGGATGTGATCAACGCGCTGTACGTGCGCATTCATGAAGAAAAACTGCAGGGCAAACAACGCATCCACATTCTCAACAATGTTGCTATCGAGCAGGTGTCCATAGCTGCTTCCGGGCAGGTGGAACTGGCGCTCACGGAGGTCAACCAGC
The DNA here is from genome assembly GCF_023242545.1 of Pseudomonas sp. MWU13-2517. Classification (NCBI taxonomy): domain Bacteria; kingdom Pseudomonadati; phylum Pseudomonadota; class Gammaproteobacteria; order Pseudomonadales; family Pseudomonadaceae; genus Pseudomonas; species Pseudomonas sp. MWU13-2517. Next base: position 74,777 of record NZ_JALMFA010000013.1, read on the forward strand.
TCACGCTCTCGACCCTGGCACTGGATGCATTGGTGCTGGCCACCGGCTTCAAGGACATCGCCGCCAAGGAAAACGGCGAGCTTTACCCGCCGCTGCTGGCGCCTTATCACCGGCGGTTTCGCACCGATGCCCAGGGGGCGCTGGTGGTCAACCGCGATTACAGCCTGACCGCGTTGGACGACTTGCCCGCTGTGTACCTCAACGGGTTATGCGAAAGCTCCCACGGTCTGGGGGACGCCGGTTCGTTCAGCCTGATCTCCCTGCGGGTCGAGCATATCCTGTCGGCCCTGGAGGAAACGCTGGCGTTGACCGAGGCGCCGGAGCAGGCACTGGCCTGATCCGACCCGGCAGCAGCCGTTGCCGGCTGCTGCTTCATACAAGGAGTTCTCATGTTTACAGCCGCATTGATCTACATCCTGGCGGTGATCAGCCCCGGGCCCAACTTCATCATCGTCAGCCGGTTTTCGTCGCTGGGGTCAGTCTCCACCGGCATCGGCGCCACCTTGGGCATCTGTACCGTCGGCGTGTTCTTCTCGACCATTTCCCTGCTGGGCCTGGCGGCGTTGCTGCATCAGTATCCGGCGTTTTCCAAGGTGGCCACGCTGTGCGGTTCGGCCTACCTGCTGTACATCGCCTACAGCATTATCAAAAGTGTACTGGCGAAAAACACCGGCACCGCCGAAAGCTCGGCGCCAGGTGTGACCAGCTTTGCCAAGGCTTATCGGGTGGGGGTCATCACCAACATCAGCAATATGAAAACCATCGCCTTCATGATCAGCATCTATGCGGGTTTTCTCTCTTCGCCGCGTTCGGACCTGGATAAAGTCCTGGTCGTCATGCTGTGTTCAAGCCTGGAGGTCATCTGGTACTCACTGGTGGCGCTGTTGTTTGGCCAAGGCCCGATCAAGGCACTGTTCCTCAAGTACACGCGGCAGATCGACGTTGGGCTCGCGGTATTCCTCGTCGCGTTTTCACTGAATAACGCCATCCCTGTACTGATTGCCAGTCGATGAGGCTTTGCCATGGAATGGAACGAAGTACTCAGGGAGGTGGGTGTGCGCTTCAAACACCGCAGCTGGCTGTTGATCGACCTGTCACCGCATGAACTGGCCTGGCGCGAACCCCTGGCCAAACCGGCCAGCGATTATTCGGGCATGGCCTTGCTGCTGGATTGCAGCCTGGAGGGCATGTTCCAGATAGTCGATGGGCTGGGGCCAGGCATCAGTTATGCCGCCTCGCTGCAGGCCAGCAAGCGACCGGCGGCGGTACCTGCGAGCAGCGTGCACTTTCAGGATTTTCGTTGGGCGTGCTGAACGGATGCAAAAAAGCCCCAGGTCTTTCGACCTGGGGCTTTTTTGTGTGTGTCTGGTGCCCCGGCGTCGTTTGAACTGGGCGGTTAGGCTTCCGTATTTACTGGGTCTCGTAGGTTGTGTGTCGGTTAGGCATACACGTGGGCATACATGGCCCTTTCTGCTGCGCTTGGATTTACGCCTTTGGTGGGAGCTTTTCCATCTCAGGAGGACGTTGTTTCAGCTCCGTCTCACGGATTACGCGGCCAGTCGTACCATCAAGCTTAAATAGGGTCCTGCCCACGAGTAGAAACGTACTTTTGCTGTCCGCCAGGATCAAATGGCCTATCAGGCGTTCGCCCTTGTCGGTTACCACGGTATCCACAGCTTCGAGGTCCCCGGCAGTTTCCAACTGGGTATACCTTTTAAAATCTGCAAGCCCCGCCCCCCTACCTTGTTGAACTCCTGCGCCAGGAGCGAAGAACGCCATAAACATGGCAATCCCTATCCATGCTGCAAGTCCAATCACTACGTTGGCCTTGGGCCTCCTCGTTATAACCGCAACAAAGAGCGCAGCAATCGCCACAAATGCGAAAGCCAGGAGGCCGGGTCCTACGATGGGCCATCGTTCCGCAGCGCCCAATGCACCAGAAAATAGACTGGTGTACCCATGCAGCAGCAGTGTTGGTGTGCTCAGTGATAGCTCGTTCTGGTCGATACCGAACTGCTGAAATCTGCCGGATAGGAGCGAGTACCCGTAGATCACCAGCGCGGCCTGCGATGCTAGCGCTCCAAATGTAATCAGCTTGAAAGCCAAGTCTGTATTGGTTTTCGCCTCCTTGGCAGCTGGGTCATCGAATGTCTCGTGATGTGCAGGGGCTGAGGAAGCAGCGACGTGAATGGGTGTAAGCAGCTCTACCCTCAGCGGTTTGTCTCTGCGCCAGAACATGGTGTTTCCTACTCCAGTGGGTGACCGGAGAAAATACCCCCGAATCTGGTGGGAGGGTAGGTCTGATATGTCGCTGGGGACCCTGGAGCATTCTTGAAGGTACGGGGCATGAAACCCGCGGGATCGAGTTAGTGGGAGGTGCTAGAAGTTACTGAAATTTCAATCGTTGAAATTGAAAGGATCTTGAAGAAAAAGGGCCATCGTTACATCTTCGATAAAGGTGGCTGTATCTGTTGCTGATAGCGAACACCTGGGTGTCAACCAACTTGAAAAATCCAGCCGCTAACACGAACGCGCGAGTTTCCTGCGCCGTACCTTCAAGAATGCTCCAGGGTCCCCACTATCGAATCAAAGCCAAGAACATAACCCACCTTGCTTCGCTGGAGTAGCAACACTAATGGGGCTAGGGGATACCACAATAAAACCGTGTTACGCGTGTTACCTGTGTTACAGGCGTAGATAAGCATATGATTTTAAATGATTAATATGGTGTTACACAGCTGCGACTGCTTCGCCGATAAGCGTGTTACACGGCAATTAGACGTTACAGATACGTGAGTTCGGGTGTCCACTTGTGGTCGATTGCTGCATTCCGCGACCGGCAGCCATGGGTCGACAGCACCGGTCGTGGATGGCCCATATCGGCCAAAACCCGCTAGTGGATGGAGCGCTGAACCGTGAGAAGTGATCATCTCGGAAATTTGCTTCACGCAGGTTCAAGATTACGTGTCGGCATCAAAACCATCCGAGCCGCCTGCATCGCCCCTACGTTGGCATCGATTGACGTCCCCGGTAGCTTCCGGATTTCTGTTTGTCTTCTGACTTTTTTCGACCTCGAAATCACTTTACTCAGTAATGAAGAAAGGCTCAGCGCCCGCTCGGCAGCTCATCACATTTCCGAAGTCCCCACCAGCTCTACATCTTGTGGCCACTTGTAAACGCAATATTAGGCGAGCAGGCATGAATTATCGCAGTGCGGGCACCCACTGAAGTACATGCTCTCACTTGCCCGAATGCCCGCTCTGATTCCACTGGCTAACGTATGGGCCGATACAGCCAAGCTTTGGTACATCAGCTTCAAATTTCCAACCTGTACCAACGAATATTTTGCATTGTGTGCGCAACGCTGGGCTTCACACCTTGGAAGAGTCATGGTAAAAGGCCATCACGACGGATTTTTTTTCAGGACGAATAATGAATCAATTAACTCACATTTTAAATAACTGGAATTATGGAAACTCGTTTCCTCGAGTCGTTGGCAGTGAAGTATCACGCGATGATGTGCTCGAAACCATTTCAGAGATTTTCACCTCTTCTACTGCAGTAGTATTTTTAGAAGGCGACAGCGGTATAGGCCTAACCAGCACGCTTGCACAGTTCGTCTGCCGGGATGAAAAACAGTGCTTTTCTCTATTTATGAGCCCAGCAAGCAGGTTGTCATATGACCTTTCTTACATTCGAGTGCGAATAGCCGAACAACTTAAGCTGTTTCTGGATGGCACTAATTTTGACAAAGGAGCGATTGACGAGGCTGAATATCAAACATTAATAAATAGAACACGATCCAGAATGCGCGGTAAACCAGCGTATTTCGTAATCGATGGGCTCTGCCATATCCCCAAAGACGACGAGACCTATATAGAAGCTCTGATGACCCAAGCGCTTCCAATAGGCATGGAGGGTTTTCGATTCTTAATTTCCGGATCGCAAGATCGCCTTGGTAAATATCTAAATGGCACAGGGTCTAAGCCATACCAGCTAAAACGACTGACCAAGGCGGAAACTACAGTTTTTTTCAAAGAATATAGTTTGAGCGAGCAGGATATCGATGAGATATTTCATCTATGTCGAGGTATTCCCAGCCGGTTGAGCACTATTCGACGCCAAATAAAGTCGGGAGCGCAGCTGGGAGAAATTTTATCCTCGGGGCCGGAACAAAATCTCGACTTTATCAATCTAGACTTCAAGAACTTTGAAGAGTTGTCCACCGACGAAAAAAAACTGGTAGCTATACTGGCATTTTCTAAGCAAAACGTAGGATTTCGAGATATATCGGAAATTGCTACTTGTGATCAGGCATTTGTTTTAGAAACATTCCAGAAACTCACAATTTTTGATATCTCAGACCATAGCGCAACGTTCGTCTCGACTGCACACAGGAGAACTGCAGAATCTAAGCTTGCCGAGTTTAGATCAGAGGTGAATGATATGCAGATTAATTTCCTACGCTCGGCACCTGCAAGTGAAACCTCTCTTCTGTACTTGGCATCTTATCTGCAACAAACGAATAAAAACTTAGAACTCGTGGAACTGATTTCAGCTGAACACTATCAGAGCTTGTTAGATTCTACGCAGTCTTTATCACAATTAAGGAGTCGTGCTGAAGAAGGTATGCAAAGCGCTCACGTGCTTTCTCATGCTATACATAGCTTTCGGTTTTCACTTCAAAAAAGTTTGTTTATCGATCTAGCAAAATCTTCGACGTCGAAAGCTGAAATCAATGCACTGGTTGCTATTGGCAAGATGCAGCACGCAATGATTTTGGTCGAGCGCGCAGTAACGAAGGTTACCAAGCTATGGCTGCTTGCGGCTTATGCGAGTGGATTACGGAAAGGCGGTAAAAACATAGACCCATATTTGATGGAGCAAATTGTATCGCTTGCCCATTCGGTAGACCTAAACGGTGAGGAAGAGGTGGCATCCCAAATTGCAGAGGATTTGCTTTTGGTGGATGTTAATCTTGCGACTGCTGTCCTGGAAAAGGCTCTTCAAAAAAATGATTTAAAAGTTAGGGACCTCGCATTTTCACGACTTAGCATTATTGCCAATCAAAAAAACGAAACTTTCGGTGTCCAAACTGACTTAGAAGGAAAAATAAAAAATAGATCCCTTCAGGCATTTACAATGGCTTTTAGTCACTATCATAAGAATGAGAGCGCTAAGGGCCTGATAAAACTTCTGCATGCTATTCCCGATAAAAACAAAATAAGATTGATTATTGATTTTGTAGCTGTCCAAGGGAAACGCGATGGCGTAGCAGAGTTAATCGACTACGCGTTGACATTGATCATCAAGGAGACTGCTTATTTGCCGAAAGCTAAAGACTATGCAGACCTAGCAACTCCTCTAAATCTCCAAGATATTAGCAAACAAGAAATAGAAGATTTCGTATCAAGGTTTGATGGTCAATCCGGGCTTATAAAAAAGTCTTCTGTAACCCGAGATTGGGTTCGATTAAGCGCGTCGCTAGCTTATGCCGAGGCAAGATATAACCGAGTCGCCGCGTGCAATAGACTCTTGAACGTGTACTATGACGTTTGCGAAGTTAACAACCTCGAAATTCAATCAGAATGCTATGCTAGGCTTCTCTACGCATTGCGAGATATAGATAAGGATAATAGCTTTGATGCTAAGGAGGGTCTGAAGTCTGTAATTGATGAGGCTCTGAGTACATGTGTTACGGCACTTTTGGAAAATTCCGCTTCGCAATTTTCTAGCATTGAACCAATTTTGCCAGCGATGATAGAGCATGATTTAGATCATGCAGTCGCTATTGCAGAGAAAATGAATACTCAGCAAAATAGGCTTGCTGCGTATGCGGAAATCCTAGAGCTACTGGTTAAAGGGAATTCGTCAGAAATTAGATGTTCGATCTTCATCAAAATTCTAGGTAAGATTAAAATATCTAAAGTGCTTAACGAGGTATTACTCTCGTGCACAAATATTTTATCTAAGCAAAAATTCGATGAAGGCTGGGCGGCCACTCTTAAAACAGCAGTACTAAGAGTAAAAGACCCCGCAATTTTTGCGGATTGCGCTATAGATATTTTTAAAATATATGAGGTATCGACTACTCCGCTTGACGCTGAATACCTAACTAAAGCTATCTCAATGCTTCTGGAAAAGACTCATTCGACACCAGGACGCGATGATATCTGTTTTAGAGCTGCAGAGGCGCTGGCATGTAATTATTCAGAAAAAGCCGAAGAGCTTTATTCGGAAACAGTTAACTTACGTGGTAATCTTGAGACCGAGAATAGAAACAGTCAAAAAACATTTTTCCAATGTTTGGCCTTGCTAGCGCGTGCTCTCGGTGTAGCACTTAAGAAAAAGTGCTTGGACGAGAGCATGATTCCTAGGTTCGAATCGCTTGTATCGCGACTTTCCTCACTAACACGGCAAATCTCTCTATATACTGACTTAGCTTGTCGTGCGTGGATTTCTGACAGTATGCTCCAAACCCTTGTTAGAGATTACTGCTGGCCATTACTAAGTCGCACCAAGGCAAAAAATGAGTTTCTTTATCGTGAGATGTTTGAGATTGCCTTCCCCGCTCTATATCTATCTAGCCCTCAAACAGCAATTTCCGAGTTGAGTATTTTAGACGAGCCGCAACGAAACCGAACAATATTTAATACATGTGAATTACTTCGCAGAAAGTTAACAACGTACGATCCACCTCAAAATGATGATAGCGATCAGTGCGTGTTCGAGCAAACTGAGGCGCACATGGTGTTGGACTTGCTTGGTCATATGACCTATGACGCAGGTATTTACCTTGTTATAAAAAAATTCACAGAAGCTGTTATAAGCAAAAAGAACAAAGGTAGAACTACCCAGCAACAAAAACGGGACTTTTATGACAGGCTTGTAAAAATTATTGACTCCAAGCTACCTGACCCAGTAAATATTCAGCACGACGGATATAAAATATGCTCAATGGCATGTGCATCTACTCTCAAAGAAAGTGGGGCCGGAGTTTGGAAGGCGCTAATTGAGGACGCCCGTAAAATCCCAAATATTGCAGATAAAGCTTTCGTGCTGATTCAGATTGCACGATGTTTGCCGGGAAAGGAACTACAACTGCTCAAGGATACATTCAGTGAGGCTGAAAACTGCTCGGATGCCATTCCATCTCTGAGTGATAAACTTGGTAGATTAGAAATGTACTCCCTTGCTTGTAAAGGTTTTAGCCTCGCTGAGGCAAAAAGCGCACTCAAAAGATCACTCCAAATGTCTCATGATGTTGAGGATTTTGAGGAGGCTGCATCTATACAAAAATCTTTAATCGATGCAGCGGATCAGCTAGAGCCAGGCTTTGCTGATGCTCTTCTAGAGCTGTTCGATGATGACCCAGCTCGAAAGCATGCGAAAATGCATGCGAAACATAACATAGATATTATAAAGGCAAAAAAAGATCTCGCCGACTCGGCTGATTCTTCGCGTGAGATCGCTGACATGTATCTTCCAGAGGCTTGCTGGAAAAATTTGTCCGCATTACAGGCAAATAGAATCACTGCGAAGCCTTATTTTAAATTGGCTGGTCTTATATCTCCAAAAAGCTCACTCGGATTATATGATACGTATCCATTTCTATGCTGGTACATAGAGAATGCATCAAGAAAGAGCCTGACTATAGAAGAAGCCAAGCTCAATGTTTTACCTCTATGTGAAGTAATACTTCTTTCAACTGAGCTTGCATTTTCTATCGTCAGCAGAAAATTACCAAGCACTTCTCATGCTTCTGATTCACAGTCGGTTGTTGGAATGATGGTGCGGCCGAACAGTCGTGATGAAAGCTTGGCCTATATACAACAATGGATGAACAGGTATTGCATTGACTACGTAAAATTCTGCGATCCTTATTTTACAGCTGACGATGTTGATGTTGTGCAATCCATCCAAGCTGCCAATCCCAACTGTCCTATTCATATTCTTGCCCGTGCCTCTCATCTAAAATCCGAGGCTTGCTCATCAAGCGACGCATTTGAAGAAGCTTGGAATAATATTTCTGACCAGACTGCTCCTGAAACATACATTTATGGTATTGATAAGCTAGACGGTAAGGAGCTTATTCATGATCGCTGGCTACTCAGCAAAGGACAAGGCTTACGCATTGGCACCTCTTTCAATTCAATTGGAAATAAACTTTCTGAAATCTCTATTATGACCCCTGACGAGCATTCTCGTTGCGAGGCGGAAATTGATAAATTCTTAAATAATCAGGTCTATATCGATGGAGTGCGAGTAAAGGTTACTCGCTATCAAATCTGAGATAATGCACTGTGGTTTGTGAATGGCTGCTTTTGGCTACTTTTGGCTGAAAGCGGTCATAATCCCACAGCCGCCACAGATCAGAGCCGAAAAATCTGAAGCCTTGTTTGTAATGGGAGGATCTAGCGAAGCGGAAGCCGCTTGAGCTTCCGCTTCTTTTTCAAACGCTCTTTCTTTTGAGCTGGAGGTCAATGAAATCAAGCTCTGCCTTGATTGCATTAATCGTGAGCGTCTCAACTTTGGTGTTTTTGTTTGCCGTTGCATTGAGCGTTTTCATGCCCGCTATGACGGTAATTATCTCGCTCAAGTGAAGCTTGCGGGCCTTTAGGTAATCAGGCATCTGTGCGCTGTTCAGTGGTGCTTTGTTCATGGGGAGACCGTTGGTATGCCCGAAACAACCTGTCTTTCGCAGGCTGCTTCGGGGGAGGTTTGGTTTAGGCCGCCAATAGGTCAATCAGACTGTGTTGGCGTGAGCGATCTGCGAGTTCTTGCCAGGTCCAGCTTCCAAAGCGCTCGCCCTGTTCAGGGATATCCAGCTTCATCAATGCAACCGGGTCTCTATTAATCAGGTCGCGTGCGGCCCACAACTTACCGCCTGTTTCCAGCAGCGCTTTCGCGGCCTCATTCCATTGTTCCTCCAGCACAGTGTTAGCCAGGTGAGCCGCTTTTTTCTCGATCTTGGCGCGTTCTTTTTGTGCCTCTGTGATGTGCAGATCAATCGTCACCAGCTCTTGTTCCAGGGCGGTGATAAGCAGTTGTTGACGGCGGTGATGCTCAACCGCGGCTGTGAGGTTTTTTGCTGCCTTTTGAGCTTCTGCATTAGCGGCTTTCTCGCCTCCACGTCGCCCCATGCGACAGCCTGCGCATAGGCGGTGGCTGCATCCGTTTCAGCTTGTCGAGCTTTTGCCATGTCTTCCTGATCGCTCTGGCGGACCTGCTGCAACCGGGTCTCGATGCTGCTGCGCTTTTCGTTGAGTTCCATCTCGTCGGCTTTCCAGTTCGCCATATCGTTGAGATAGCCCGCAGCCAAGCTCTCACGGTTTCCCAATGTCTCAAAGCGATCAATCTTCTGGTTCAGTGCGCTGATCTCGAGATTTCGCGAGTCGATGCATCTTTTGTGATCGTTGATTTCATCCTGCACGGCCCGTTGACGGCCCTGTTGGATAACCTCTGGACTTTCCAGTGCAGCTTCAAAGGGCGCCAGGTCGAGCTGAATGTTCTCCACTTCAAGGGTCAGTTGGTCGCGGCGGTCTTTCAATTCTTGGATAGTGTTCATCTGTATTGTCTCTGGGTGGTGTGGTTGATAGAGATGGTTGTCGAATGGCTGGCGAGGCCGGGATTGAGCCGGCGCTACCTCGATCAGCAGGCATGCCATCAGGCGGCCTTGGCCTCGCTTTCATCCGTTCCAGGAACTGTCTTCACCACATAGCAGCGTTGAGGTCCTAACCCCGGCAGGCGAATCAAGCTGTACGCCTTTCCGTCGCTTCCGGGCTCCAGCACGCCCCGTGCAGCAGTTCCTTGTTCACCGCACTGATATTCATGCCCTTGAAGATTTCGGCCCTCCAGGCTTCCGGCAGCACGTAGTAGGTGTTGGTGGTGTGCAAGGCTTCGCCCATGCCGTGCTCCATCGTCTTGCGAAAGCCCAACCGATCAATCGTGCGTGGGCCGTGTTCGTCGATCTTGGCGGCGGCAGATTCCCAGCGCGTAAAGCGGCTTTCTCCAAAGCGCTCGATGACCTGCCTCAGCCGCGCCAAAATCGCATCGCCCTCGAAGTTTCCGGCGCCTCCGCGTTCTGCTAGCCACGCATGCAGACACACACGTGCGGCGGTCGTGGCCGTACCATCAGGCCAACCGGTGACGCCGAAGGCGGTGGCCAACTCTCCGGCCGCTGCTGCGAGGCCAAAGCGAAGGGCGGCACGTTGGGCTTGACCACTGGCCGATGCGGGTAGGTTTTGGTTGATGAACTGCTCCACCGTGCGGCGAATGATCACCGTCCATCTGAGCACGTCTCCTGGCGCGCACAGTGCGTGCAGGAAGGCGGTGAGGGGAGTGCCGTAGTATTTCGCTACACGGGCTTTGAGCGCATCGGAGAGAGCCGCAGCGTCCTCAAAACCGTTCAGCACATCGAACATGCCGAGGCCTTTGCTGGCATCCGCAGGCACGGCAAGCATGCGCACCTCCATACCGGCTTTCAGCTCCTTGTTGGCATCTGCCATGTGCTGCGCCAAAGTCTTCTCGCCGGTCGACAGAAACAGCAAGCGCCACTCCTGTACCTGTCGGCCCGCTTGTCCTCGATCATTCGCCCTAGCCTTACCGGTGCCGTTGCCGAGCATGTACACGGTTTCGCCAATGATGCGTGGGTCACACATCCCGATTTCATCCAGCACCAGGAGGCCGTCTGAGTGTGCGGCGGCGATGGACTCTAGGGCGTTATCTGTCGAGCGCCATGAACGCACCAGACGCGGTCCGCCATAGACTGAGGCGGCGACTTGCAAGTGTGTGGTCTTGCCTCCAGAGCTGTCGCCGTAGAGGTGGAAGCCGCCCGACTCATGTCCCAGCAGGTTCAACAGAGGCCCTGCAAAGGCCACAGAGACGACAAACGCCAAGCGGTGGTTGCCAACGCACAGTGCGCCGATTTGCTGCTGCCACTGCTCTAGAGAACCCGCCTCGCTGATCGGTGGCAGTTGGGCACCGGCTTCATAAAAATGCAGGTGTTCGGCGTGCGAGCCGATTTGCTGTTCGGGCAAAAGGAAGGCGTTGTCGTGCCAGCCCAGGCGCGTCACCAATCGTGCGCACTGGGCGCTATCGAAGTCGCCGAGGTAGCTCTGCAGGTCATTGCGTGCGTTGCGCCCTGATCGGCTTCCGGCTAGGCGCAGACCCATGCCTACCAGTGGGCCAAGTACATCTTTGCCTAAGTCGCCGGTCATGGTTCGGGCCGGAATGTTCCAGCGTTTTTTGGCTCCGTCCGGGTCGTCGAACTCAACCAACAAGCCCCAGTTGTGCCCTTGTCGTCACGAGTGCGGGCGATGATTTCCAGAGGCGAGCACACGGGGCGCGCCTCGCCATCATCGCCGAAATAAAAGACGCCCTTCAGGCGTCAGGCGAAAGCCGCCCGATAACAGGTCATTTTTCGATTTCGCAAGACGTTTTGCAGGTGCCTTAGCCTTCGGTTCTTGGGCCTCAGTGGGCTTAGTGACAGTGCCGAAAAACTCGCCGTTACGCACCAGCTCGGTCAGGTGGTCAGCGGTCCAACCTTTGGCTAACGCATCCGCTGCATCATCGCCATCCGCCCATTTGCCACCCTTGATCAGTGTCGGGTTGCCACCTTTGCTGCTGGGCTTGAGCTTGAACACGTCGAGCGAGATTCGTTGTACTGAAGTGGCCCCCCAGCTCAATTAACTCGAGCTCGATGGCCTCCATGCAGCTCTTGCCGCTTGCTTCGTTATCCGGCCATAGCACCACAGCACGCCCTTTGAGTGGCGTCAGGTCGCCTTGTGCCAAGAGTTGGAGCCGTTCGGTCAGCAGTTGCTAACGTGGTCGGGCATCAGTACAGCGGAGGTGCCAGCAGCCTTTCACCCTCATACAACACCACTGGCGCATCAGCGCGCTGTGCCAGCTCATCCGGTAGCCAGAAACAACAAAGCCCGCACAGGGCGGGCTTCTTGGGGTGTTTCGTAGACTGTCTGAGACAGCCCGAGACTGCTATATGGTGCACCCGGCGGGATTCGAACCCACGACCCCTGCCTTCGGAGGGCAGTACTCTATCCAGCTGAGCTACGGATGCTTGTGCGGGCGACATCATACCCATGTCGGCCAGATGCGTCCATGCCGGTGTTGTCGCTGGCGATAGTAGGCTGGGTTACCGCAAAAGCGGCTATTTGCCATTATCTTCACAACTCCTCATACCGTACGTCCCTTTGTTTGCTTTGCTCTGGTAGCGCCAGCACCGCTGTGACGCCGCAATTCCCTTCCCCTGGCCAGGTGAACGCATGCATTCCAAAGGAACCGTGATGCTCGATCTCCCGCTGAGACAAACCTTGCTCGCCCGCTCCGATTTATTCCGAGGTCTGCCGGAGCCGCTCTTGCGCTACGTCGCCACGCATATGGTGGAGCGCACGCTGGATGATCGTGAACTGCTCTATTTCAAGGACGACTCCCTCGAATTTATCGCGTTGGTGGTGGAGGGGCGGATCTATTCGGTGGTTCACGGGCCGGACGGCCGCGAGCAGATCATCGGCAGCATGGGCGCGGGGCAGGTTGTGGGTGAGACGGCGCTGATCGAGGACCATGGCCGTGAGTCTTCGACCTTTGCCGGCGGCCCGACCCGCTTGCTGCAACTGGGGCGTCGACATTTTGCGCTGTTGTTTGAAGAGCCGGTGTTTCTGCGGCGTTTGTTGATGTTGATGATGGTGCGTTTGCTCCATGCCATCGAATTGCTCGAATTGGTGTGCCTGCATCGGCTGGAGTCGCGGCTGGCGCGGTTTCTGCTGGCCAATATGGGCGAGATCGACCTGGCCCTTGCCATGCCCAGCGTCTCACTGCCCGCCAACCAGGGGGTGTTGGCGGCCATGCTCAACACCAGTCGCCCCAAGCTCAATGTTCAACTGCAGTTGTGGCGCCGCAGTGGCCTGATCAGCGGCAGTCTGGAGCGGATGGTGATCAACGATCTGGAGCATTTGCGGCGCAAGGCGTCTGCCTTGAATTAACTTTCACGGTGTTCCCCAGGTAACAGCGGGCGCCTGTTTGTGGCTCGCAAACTGGCCCTTCATCAAGGATGCACAGGAGTGCTTGCGATGGGGATGACTGTTCAGTTCAAGGACCAATGGGTGGCGGACGACCGCTTGTTTGAAGCCAGTTGGCGTGCGGTTCAGGGCGAACTGAAGCGTCGCGCGCTGCGGCGTGCCAAAGGCAATCAGGATCAGGGCCAGGAGTGGTTATCGGCCACGGCGATCAAGGCCCTGCTGTTTTTTCGGCGCTCGCCCGAGCGTATCCGGGACCCCCAGGGGTTTCTGTTTCTCGTGCTCGACCATGTGTTTCTCGACAGCCTGCGGCGCGGTAAACGTGAGGGGCAGTTGTTCGATGACTCCATCGACCTTGAGCACGATCACCTGGCTGTGCTCGCCGCCCCCTGCGCATCAGTGCTGGAGTGGGTGGAGTGTTATGAGCGCCTGGAACAGCTGGAGGCGCATGTGGCGCGGTTGCCTGTCGCGCAACAGCGTTTGTTTGAGATGCGTTTTGTCGACGACCTGCCTTACCCCCAGATCGCGGCTGAGCTGCAGGTGAAGCTGCCGCTGGTGCGTAAGCGGGTGCAATTGCTACGCAGCGTTTTGCGCTGAATTCCGTTCACAGACGTCGGCGCGAGGCGTTCTAGTTTAGGAGCGCGTCACGCCACCACCACCCTGATCGGGTGAATTCCATCAAGGAGAGATGTATGACAGAGGTCAACAGCCAGATCACCGACGCGGTGACCCAAACCAACGTCAAGGTGGTAGCGGAGGCACCGGCCCAGGCCATCGCGTCGTTGTATCAGGTGGCTAGCAGTGCGGCAGGCTTGTCGTTGCAGAACGCGGTCAATAGCCAGCAGGCCATGAACCAGATTTCCAACGCGGTGATCTCCAAGGCCGTTGCGTTGATCATGCAGATTGGCGAGAAGGGTTAAACCCTGGGGAGACTTGCCATGTCATGGTTCAGCAGAAAGAAGCCCAGCCCCGCTCCTGAAACACCCGCTGCGCAGCCCCCGGCGTCCGCCCCGGCAGCACCCCCTGCGCGCTCGATCATGGCGCGCATGAACGAGCATTTGCTCAACCAGGCGAGCACGCCTCCGTCTGACAGCACAGCGGCGCTCAACAGCCAGATTGTCCAGGCGGTGCAGTTCACCAATGCGCAGAATTTCGCCTATGCGCCGGCCCAGATCGCGGTGCCGGCCGACATGATGATCAGCCAGGCGGCAGGGTTGGTCGCGCAATCGGCGGCGGGGTATTTCGATGGGGTCAGCAAGATCGCATTGGCAGCCCAGGCTGTGCTGCTCCAGCAAATGACCGAGAACATCGTCAAGGACAACCTGCCGGCCGCCGCCGAGGATGCCTTGGGCGCCTTGGCCACCGACCTGTTGGTGGGCGCGGCAGCCGCGGTGGCCGCCGCCGCCGGTGCGATGGAAGCCGAGGCCGCCAGCGTGGCCATCGACAAGATCGACCAGAGCATCGCCAAGTACGCCGACACGTTGGCCAACCGGGCTGCGCCAGCGGCCTGAACCGAGCACAGCGTTCCAGCGGTCTGCTGGAACGGTGCAACAGCAACTTGAAAGCAACTTTTCTTAAGTGAGGAGCGACATCATGCAGCCTGGAGATATTGTTTTTTCAGTGGCACAAGTGGATGACAAAGTGTCCACCAGTATTCCCCGTGCGTTTATCCGTGCGGGGCAATGGCTTAAGGCCAGGATTTTTGGAATTGGCGATCCCAATGTGCCAGTGGTACACGCGGCCATTGCGGTGGATGCCACGCATGTCATCGAAAGTGTGGGGGAGGGTATTCAACTGACGGATCTGACCACCGAAGTCCCTGCGCGCGGAGCCATGGTGTTCAGTTGCACCCAGGAAGACTTGGCTAATGCGGCAGCCTATGCCGCCGGTCAGTTCCTGGGGGACGTGGCCACCAAGGACATCAGCGGACGCTACAGTAAATGGAACGCGATGTTGTCGATCTTCAAAGTGTCGGCTTATGAACCCGGCATCATGAGCCGTATCAATGAGTCGGTGTCTATCAGCAATGCCGCATTCTGTTCGCAGTTTGTCGCGAACGCTTATGAAGTCGGCAACCTGTATAGCAACGCTAACTTGCTGCCTCCGCCAGCACCGATCTTCGACACTCGACCCACCGTGATGACCCCCTGGGAGCTGGCGTCCAGTTGCGATAACGCCACGGACTTCTATTTTGCCGGTTTCTGGCAGGACAACAATGAGGTGCGGCTTTAGCGGCCCTTCAGCCGGCTACGCAGTGCCCAAGGAGATCGACATGGCTCCCCCCTCCACACCCTCAGTGCTATCCAACGGTGACCGTCAACGGCTGGAAGCGATGCTGCGCAACCCGCAGATGTTCGCCGGAACACCCCAAGCCATCGTCGACGAAACCCTCAAGCGCGCCGCCCAGGTACTTGAGCAATCGAAGGCCAACGAGCAGGCCATCCGCAAGGCCGCCGAGCAGAGTGAAGAAGCGGTACGCAAGGCGTTGAGCGGCACGCCTGACGAAAGCGCCGATCGGGCGCAGCTCGAGCGTGAAGTAGACAGGGAGATCCAGAAGTTGATTGCGCAGATCGAGGCCGCCCTGGCCAAGTCTGCCGGATTCTGAAACCGCACACTTCACAGCGCTTGTTTCGCAACGTTCATTCATGAACACGGAATGCGCCGTGTACTAAATAAGGAAATTGATCATGCCACTTGTTAACGAACAAATTACCGACGCGGTCACCCAGACCAACGTCAAGGTCGTTGCCGAATCGCCAGCGATGGCGATGAGCACCATCTATCAATCGATGGCGCAGGCCACGGCGATTCTGTTCCAGAACGCCGTGTCCGCGCAGCAGCAGCAAAACACCCTGGCCCAGGCCGCCACCAACCAGGGCGTGATGCAGATCTACAGCGTCGACACCACTGCCGGCGCGGCGGCTACCGAGAAAGTCGCCCAGGGCGGCGTCTCGGATAACCTCACCAGCCTGTTGACCGTGCTCAAGTCTTTCCAGTCTTAAGCACTGAGCAATAACGGATGTTGTTCTTTCTCAACAAAGGAGTTTCACCCATGAGTACTGTCAGCCCGCAAATCACCGATGCCGTTACCCAGACCAACGTCAAGGTCGTTGCCGAGGCACCGGCAATGGCCATGAGCACGATCTATCAATCGATGGGCCAGGCCACGGCGATCCTGTTCCAGAACTCGGTTTCGGCGCAGCAGCAGCAAAACACCCTGGCCCAGGCCGCCACCAACCAGGGCGTGATGCAGATCTACAGCGTCGACACCACCGCCGGCGCGTCGGCTACCGAGAAAGTCGCCCAGGGCGGTGTGGCCGACAACCTGACCAGCCTGTTGACCATCCTCAAATCGTTCCAATCCTAAACCGCAGTCGCCCCCGACACCCCCGTCGCCCAAAAGGCGCCGGGGGTGTTGTCGTTTGGACGCTTGATCCGAAAGGTGAGCCAAATACGCCGGTTTTCGTTCTTTTTTTCGAACAGACTATTGCCCTGACCCCCCATTGATCCTAGGATTCGTTTGAGATTTCAAACGCTCTGTCTCCCGTGCGCTTTCGCCTATCCTGGCGTGCTGGACTGATTTCCCTGACGGCAGCCCCTGGCTGATGCCGTTCAGTGTAGGAGCGAGCTTGCTCGCGAAACTGTTAACGATGACGCAGCGTTTCTGGTTTTACGCGGCGCCTTTGAATTTTTCGCGAGCAAGCTCGCTCCTACATAAAACATGACTGAACGACATTGCCCACAAGGCGCCTTTCAACAACTCTAATTCGCTCCGCGTGCGCGCGGTGCTGTTAAGGAAAGCCGACATGCAGCTCAAAGATACCCAGTTGTTCCGCCAGCAAGCCTTTATCGATGGCGCTTGGGTCGATGCGGACAATGACCAGACCATCAAGGTCAACAACCCTGCCACGGGCGAGATTCTCGGTACCGTGCCGAAGATGGGCGCCGCTGAAACCCGCCGCGCTATCGAAGCCGCCGACAAGGCCCTGCCGGCCTGGCGTGCACTGACTGCCAAGGAGCGCGCCAACAAGCTGCGCCGTTGGTTCGAACTGCTGATTGAAAACCAGGACGACCTCGGTCGCCTGATGACCCTCGAACAAGGCAAGCCGCTGGCCGAAGCCAAGGGCGAAATCGCTTACGCCGCGTCCTTTATCGAGTGGTTCGCCGAAGAAGCCAAACGCATCTACGGCGATGTGATTCCTGGCCACCAACCCGACAAGCGCCTGATCGTGATCAAGCAGCCCATCGGCGTGACCGCTGCCATCACCCCGTGGAACTTCCCGGCCGCCATGATCACCCGTAAAGCCGGCCCGGCCCTGGCCGCCGGCTGCACCATGGTGATCAAGCCGGCTTCGCAAACCCCGTTCTCGGCGCTGGCCCTGGTCGAGCTGGCGCACCGCGCCGGCATCCCGAAAGGCGTACTGAGCGTGGTCACCGGCAGCGCCGGCGATATCGGCGGTGAGCTGACCAGTAACCCGATCGTGCGTAAATTGTCCTTCACCGGCTCGACCGAAATCGGTCGCCAACTGATGGCCGAATGCGCCAAGGACATCAAGAAAGTTTCCCTGGAACTGGGCGGCAACGCGCCGTTCATCGTGTTCGACGACGCCGACCTGGATAAGGCCGTCGAAGGCGCGATCATTTCCAAGTACCGCAACAACGGCCAGACCTGCGTCTGCGCCAACCGCTTGTATATCCAGGACTCGGTGTACGACGCGTTCGCGGAAAAACTCAAGGTGGCCGTGGCCAAGCTCAAGATCGGCAACGGTCTCGACGAAGGCACCACCACCGGCCCGTTGATCGACGAAAAAGCCGTGGCCAAGGTCCAGGAACACATTGCGGATGCCCTGAGCAAAGGCGCCAAGCTGCTGGCCGGTGGCAAGGTGATGGAAGGCAACTTCTTCGAACCGACCATTCTCACCAACGTGCCGAAAGACGCTGCCGTGGCCAAGGAAGAAACCTTCGGCCCGCTGGCACCGTTGTTCCGCTTCAAAGACGAAGCCGAAGTGATTGCGATGTCCAACGACACCGAATTCGGCCTGGCTTCCTACTTCTACGCTCGCGACCTGGGCCGTGTGTTCCGTGTGGCCGAGGCCCTGGAATACGGCATGGTGGGCGTCAATACCGGGTTGATCTCCAACGAAGTGGCGCCATTCGGCGGCATCAAGGCTTCGGGCCTGGGCCGTGAAGGCTCCAAGTACGGGATCGAGGATTACCTGGAAATCAAATACCTCTGCCTGGGCATCTAAGCTGCGCGGCAAGGCATTGCTGTAAACGCAAAGGGCACGAGAGCGCTGACCCTTTGCGTGTTTTACCCGTTATTCGTAGTGGCCGGGAAAGCTGTGGCAGTCGATCATCGCATGCTGCCGTAGTTGCCTCCCGCCACGTATGCCTTGGACCACGCCACCCGATGAGTGGCGAATGAGGACTTTATGAGCAAGACCAACGCATCCCTGATGAAACGCCGCGAAGCCGCTGTACCCCGTGGCGTCGGCCAGATTCACCCGATCTTCGCCGAATCCGCGAAGAACGCCAGCGTGACCGACGTTGAAGGTCGCGAGTTCATCGACTTCGCCGGCGGTATCGCCGTGCTGAACACCGGTCATTTGCACCCGAAAATCATCGCGGCGGTGACCGAACAACTGAACAAGCTGACCCACACCTGCTTCCAGGTTCTGGCCTACGAGCCTTACGTAGAACTGTGTGAAAAAGTGAACGCCAAGGTACCTGGGGATTTCGCCAAGAAAACCCTGCTGGTCACCACCGGTTCCGAAGCCGTTGAGAACGCCGTGAAAATCGCCCGTGCCGCCACTGGCCGTGCCGGCGTGATCGCGTTCACCGGCGCTTACCACGGCCGCACTATGATGACCCTGGGCCTGACCGGCAAAGTCGTGCCGTACTCGGCCGGCATGGGCCTGATGCCAGGCGGTATCTTCCGTGCGCTGTACCCGAACGAACTGCACGGTGTGAGCATCGATGACTCGATCGCCAGCATCGAACGCATCTTCAAGAACGATGCCGAGCCGCGTGATATCGCAGCCATCATCATCGAGCCGGTCCAGGGCGAAGGCGGTTTCTACGTCGCGCCTAAAGCCTTCATGCAGCGCCTGCGCGAACTGTGCGACAAGCACGGCATCCTGCTGATCGCCGACGAAGTGCAAACCGGTGCCGGCCGTACCGGCACCTTCTTCGCCATGGAGCAGATGGGCGTTGCCGCCGACCTGACCACCTTTGCCAAATCCATCGCCGGCGGCTTCCCGCTGGCCGGTGTGTGCGGCAAGGCCGAATACATGGACGCCATCGCTCCAGGCGGCCTGGGCGGCACCTATGCCGGTAGCCCGATCGCATGCGCCGCGGCCCTGGCCGTGATGGAAGTGTTCGAAGAAGAGCACCTGCTGGACCGCTGCAAGGCAGTAGGCGAGCGCCTGGTGACTGGCCTCAAGGCGATCCAGGCCAAGTACCCGGTGATCGGCGAAGTGCGTGCCCTGGGCGCGATGATCGCGGTCGAGCTGTTCGAAGATGGCGACAGCCACAAGCCGAACGCCGCCGCCGTGGCTTCCATCGTGGCCAAGGCGCGTGACAAGGGCCTGATCCTGCTGTCCTGCGGTACCTACGGCAATGTGCTGCGCGTACTGGTCCCGCTGACCTCACCGGACGAGCAACTGGACAAAGGCTTGGCAATCATCGAAGAGTGCTTCTCCGAGCTGTAAGCGGAGGCTCGACTGAAAAACCCGCTTCGGCGGGTAGATGGTCACCCCCACACCCTGCGAGAGCTACGCTTTCGCAGGGTGTTTTGTTTTTGGAGGCCATTATCATGAGCGCGTCAGCACTGATCGGTATCGATCACGGCACACATGATTTCCACCTCCACGGTGAGGATAACTCGGGCTGTGAGGTGTTTCGCAGGAAGCTCTCGCGAGCGCAGACGATGCAGTTATTCGGCCACTTACCGAGCTGCACGTTGGTAATGGAAGCCTGTGCGGGATCGCGGCTTTGTCGCGCGCCAGTTGGCCTCGGGGCACACGGCCGAACTGGTTTCACCGCAATTCGTTAAGCCTTTCGTCAAGGGCAACAAAATGATTTTGTCGATGCTGAAGCGATCTTTGGGGAGTGGGCCAGCTCGGTAGCTACCCCGTAATCACACGGTTCTTGCCCTGGCGTTTGGCCTCGTACATTGCGGCATCGGCCCGGGCGAACAGGCTGTCCAACGTTGAGTCGTCTTCGCGCAGGCCGGCCAGGCCCTGGCTGATAGTCACGGTAAACTCCCGGCCCTCGTAGCTGAAACTCAACGCCTGGATTTCCTTGCCAAGCCGCTCGGCGACCTGCAACGCCATCTCCGGTGAGCAACCGGGCAGCACCGCAGCGAATTCTTCGCCGCCAATGCGCCCGAACAGATCACCACGGCGCAGTACGTTTCGACCGCTCTCGGCGATACGCCTCAATACCTGATCGCCCTCCAGATGGCCGTAGGAGTCGTTGATGTCCTTGAAGTCATCAATGTCCAGCAACAGGAAGGCCAGCGGGGTGCCCTGGGCACAGGCGCTGTCGAACGCCTGGTTGGCACACTCGAAGAAGTGCCGGCGGTTGCTGCTTTGGGTCAGTACGTCGGTGGTGGCCAGGCGGTGCAGCTCCAGCTCCAACTGCTTTTTTTCGGTGATGTCCTCGGCCATGCCGACCACGATCACGGGCTTGCCGGGCTCGGCCTGCTGGTTGATGTAGCACTTGTCGCTCAGCCAGCGAATTTGCCCGTCGGCGGTGATGATGCGGTACTCGCGGTCCTCCACTGCGCCTTGCTCCAGCACACGCGCCAGGCTGTGCTCGGCGTAGTCGAGGTCTTCGGGATGGATGCTGTTGCGCCATTCACGTTGATCCGCCAGCAGCAGGACGGCGGAACGACCGAATATCCGTTCGTAGGCCGGGCTCACGTACAGCACGCGGCGGGTTTCCCAGTCGATGGCCCACAGCACGGCATTCACGCTGACCAGCAGCGAACTGAGCAACTGCTCGCGCTCACTCAGCCGCTCGACTTCACCCTGGGCATGCATCAGTGCCAACAGGGTTGCCGCCGCAGCCGGGCGAGTGTGTTCGGTCGTCGGAAGGTCAGGTTGAAAGGGCTTTTCGTGAACCATCGGCACAACTCTCTCTGGGCTCGCCGCAAGGGTGGGGCGGCGGTCGCTACAAGGGCCACAATGATGGCGAAGTGTTCATTGAGAGAGGGGAATTGCGGTGAAGTTCCATGATCCGGCTGACTAAGAAATGACGTCAGAAACCGGTGGCGAGCTAAATCCGGGGTGCTGTTAAGTTAAAGGGAACGCTCTACCCGTGGCGAGCGAGCTTGCTCGCGTTGGACTGCGCAGCAGTCCCATTCAAACCAAAGGCTGGGGCCGCTTCGCGGCCCAGCGGGAGCAAGCGCCCTCGCCACAGGAGGGCTTTGAGCTCTGGTCAGGCCGTCGTCGGGCGCAACGAATAGGTCTTCAATTGGTGAGCAAAATCACGCAGGGACTGGATGCCGCTGGCCTCGGCCTCGTGGACCCATTCCTTGATCGCCGCCAGCATGTCGTGGCCATTTGAGCTGGTCTTCAGCCAGATCTGCTGCAACGCCAGGCGCTTTTCGTAGATCACGGTCAGTGCGTGGCTGTGTTCCAGCATGCTCTGGATACGCAGGTGGTGACGATCATCCAGCAAGCTGGTTTCCCGCGACAGCAGGCGTTTGGCACGGCGGAACTGGTGACGCACCGAGTGATCGACCTTCTCCAGCTCCTGCTTGACCAGCGGGCCGATTACCAGCTTGCGATACTGGGCCATGATCTGGAAGCGGTTGTTGAGGATCGCCATGGCGGTGTCCATGTCCAGGTGGCCCTTGCCCTCGACGCGGTGCGCGATAGGCGCGACACGCTGCACCTTGGCCAGGCGCAGGAAGCTGAACACCTTGATCCACGCCCAGCCCAGGTCGAATTCCCACTTCTTCACCGACAGCTTGGCCGAGTTGGGGTAGGTGTGATGGTTGTTGTGCAGCTCTTCGCCGCCAACGATGATGCCCCACGGCACCAGGTTGGTCGCCGCGTCACGGCATTCGAAGTTGCGGTAGCCCACGGCGTGCCCCAGGCCGTTGATCACGCCGGCGGCCCAGAACGGGATCCACATCATCTGGATCGCCCAGATGGTGATACCGATCGTGCCGAACAGCAGCAGGTCGATCACGCCCATGATCGCCACACCCAGCAGCGGGTAAGGCGTGTAGAGCTTGCGTTCGATCCAGTCGTCCGGGCAGTTCTTGCCGTAGATGCGCAGGGTCTCGGGGTTTTCCGCCTCGGCGCGGTACAGCTCGGCACCTTTGCGCAGCACCGTGGACAAACCTTTGATGACCGGGCTGTGCGGGTCGTCGACGGTTTCGCATTTGGCGTGGTGTTTGCGGTGGATGGCGGTCCACTCGCGGGTGTTCTGCGCCGTGGTCAGCCACAGCCAGAAGCGGAAGAAGTGTTTCAGGCCGGCATTGAGCTCCAGGGAGCGATGGGCCGAATAACGGTGCAGATAGACGGTGACCCCAACAATGGTCACATGGGTCATCAACAGCGTGACTGCCACCAGTTGCCAGGCCGACAGATCAAGAAAACCGTTGTACCACATAGGCTGTATGGCCCTCAGATAAAGTAAAAAACAGCTCATGCATTATCACTAAGCCAACAGAGAAAACCAGCCACCGTTTCAGATAGGAGTGACTGGATGTTTCTTATTCTATAATCCGCAGCCTTTGTAGGGCGATTCTGTTTTTTTGGTAAGGATTACTGATCATATGCTGTTTTCATACCGAGGTGCCCTACGTGCGGGGCTGGTATACCTGCTGGTTTCCATTGTGTGGCTCCAGCTCAGCAACCATTTATTGATCAACTTTCTCGATGACCCTTGGGAGTTGGGACGTTGGCTGCAGGCGCGCGGCTATGTGTGGGTGGCCTTGAGTGCGCTGGCGATTTACCTGATTTGCCTACGTTTTGCCCGTACGCATCAGGTGCAGCAGCCCTTGAAAGAGAACCGCGAGCGCCTGCAACAGGCTGCCGCGGTGTTCGATTGCACCCGCGAAGGGGTTCTGGTCACTGATGCCCAGGGGTTGATCGTGCACGTCAACCGGGCCTTTATGGCGATCACCGGCTATAGCCGCGAAGACGTCATGGGCAAGCAGCCGAGCCTGTTCAAGTCGGGGCGCCATTCATCGAATTTCTACCAGCAGATGTTCAAGACCCTGGAGCGCACCGACGAATGGAGCGGCGAAATCTGGAACCGGCGTAAAAGTGGTGAGATTTATCCACAGTGGCAAACCATCCGCGTGATCCGTGACGACCACGGCAAAGCCAGTCATTACGTGGCGGTATTTTCCGATATCAGCGCCATCAAGGATTCCGAGCACGAACTGGCCCACCTGGCCCATCACGATCCGCTGACCGGCCTGCCCAACCGCCTGCTCTTCACCGACCGTGCGGAACAGGCACTGGCTTCGGCGCAAATACACAAACGCGGCTGCGCGTTGCTGTTGATGGACCTGGACCACTTCAAGATCATCAACGACAGCCTTGGCCACACGACCGGCGATCAGTTGCTCAAGGCGGTGGGTGAGCGCCTGACAGGTCTGTTCGGCCCCGGCGTGACCTTGGCGCGCCTCGGCGGGGATGAGTTCGCCGTGTTGGTGGAGAGTTGTCCACAGGTGGTCCAGGCGGCGGCATTGGCCCAGAGAATGCTCGAGGCGATGAAAGAGCCGTTTGTGTTTGATGGCAACCAGCTGTTTATCAGTGCCAGCATTGGTATCAGCCTGTTTCCCAGCGACGCCCTCAGCGCCGAACAACTGCTGCGCAATGCCGATTCGGCACTGTTCAAGGCCAAAAGCATTGGGCGCGAAGGCTACGCGCTGTACACCGAAGAACTCACCGCGCACGCCCAGTATCGGGTGGAAATCGCCAGCGAATTGCGCCGCGCCCTTGATCAGCAAGAGTTGCGTGTCTACTACCAACCGGTACATGACCTGCATAACGGCCGCCTGGTCGGTGTCGAAGCCCTGGTCCGCTGGCAGCATCCGGAGCGCGGCCTTGTGCCGCCGGGGGAGTTTATTCCCATCGCTGAACGTACCGGCCTGATAGCCGAGATCGACGCCTGGGTGATGCACCACGCCTGTCGCCAGATGTGCCAATGGCTGGCCGAGGGGGTGCCGCTGAGTTTTATTGCGGTCAACGTGTCCAGCCGCTTGTTCGCCCGACGCGAACTGTATGAACAAGTCGCCCAGGTTCTGCATACCACCGGCCTGGCCCCGGCGTTCCTGGAGCTGGAAGTCACGGAAAGTGCGGTGATGGATGACCCTGAAGTCGCCCTGGAGCAACTGCACCGCCTGCGCGAGCTGGGGTTGCGCCTGGCCATCGATGATTTTGGCACCGGCTACTCCTCGTTGCTGCGCCTCAAGCGCCTGCCGGTGCAGAAGCTCAAGATTGACCAGGGCTTTGTCGCCGGGTTGCCGTGGGATGAAGACGACGCGGCAATTGTGCGCGTGGTGATCGCCCTGGCGAAAAGCATGGGCATGCAAGTGCATGCCGAAGGGATTGAGCAGGTGGAGCAGGCAAGGTTCTTGTTGGAGCAGGCCTGCGATATGGGGCAGGGGTATTGGTTTGGGCGGCCGATGCCGGCGCAGGAGATTGATTGGGCGAGGGCGCCGACCATTCACATCTGAACTGCAATCAAAGGTGAGAGGGGGTAAGCCCCTCCCATGTCTGGAACTTTGCAGGGCCTTGTTTCGGCGCACAGGCACAAGAAAAACGCGCAACTGCGCGTATCGTCAGAAAATTCTTTCTAGTTATATAAACATTCTTAAATAGTATTTTTAAGAATATCCGCGCTTATCTACTATCGCTCTCACGCCGCAAGCAGTGCCGCCACTGCCAGGCACTATTTATTTCAGGAGCGAAATCATGAGCGCATCTCTACGTAGCGTCGACGGCCAGGACGAAGCAGCCATTTTGCGTGAGATCCAGAGCGCCCTGCGCGATCTGCGGTTTGGCGCGGTAGAAATCACCGTGCATAACGCCCAGGTGGTGCAGATCGAACGCAAGGAAAAATTCCGTCTGCAGAACCCGGGTAACAAACCGAGCTAAGCCAGAACGGCGATAGACCCCGCAACTATAAGAAAAAGCCAACACCCCGAATTTCAGGAGCCTTCTATGTCGTCGATTCGCCGTTATGCCCTGGCCGCCTTGACCAGTGCCGTATTTGCCGGTTCCGCTGTTGCCAAGGACTACGAGTTGCTCAACGTCTCGTACGATCCGACTCGTGAGCTGTACCAGGACTACAACGCTGAGTTCACCCAATTCTGGAAACAGTCCCACCCAGGTGACAACGTCAAGATCCAGCAATCCCACGGTGGTTCGGGCAAGCAAGGCCGGGCGGTGATCGACGGCCTGCGCGCCGACGTGGTGACCCTGGCCCTGGCCGGCGATATCGACGAAATTGCCAAGCTGGGCAAGACCCTGCCGGAGAACTGGCAAACCCGCCTGCCGAACGCCAGCACCCCGTACACCTCGACCATCGTGTTCCTGGTGCGCAAGGGCAACCCTAAAGGCATCAAGGACTGGGGCGACCTGATCAAGAAAGATGTCTCGGTGATCACACCCAACCCGAAAACCTCCGGCGGTGCACGCTGGAACTTCCTCGCCGCCTGGGCCTACGGCCTCAAATCAGGCGGCAGTGAAGCCAAGGCCCAGGAATATGTGAAGGAGCTGTTCAAGCACGTGCCTGTGTTGGATACCGGCGCGCGCGGTTCGACCATCACCTTCGTCAACAACGGTCAGGGCGATGTGTTGTTGGCCTGGGAAAACGAGGCGTTCCTGGCGTTGAAAGAAGACGGCGGCGCCGACAAGTTCGATATCGTCGTGCCGTCCCTGTCGATCCTCGCGGAGCCGCCGGTGGCCGTGGTCGATAAGAACGCCGAGAAAAAGGGCAACACCGAGATCGCCACCGAATACCTCAAACACCTGTACAGCCCGGCCGGCCAGGAGATTGCGGCGAAGAACTTCTACCGCCCACGCGATGAGAAAATCGCCGCCAAATACGCCCAGCAGTTCCCGAAACTGGACCTGGTGACTATCGACAAAGACTTCGGCGGCTGGAAAACTGCCCAACCGAAATTCTTCAACGACGGTGGCGTGTTCGACCAGATCTACACGGCGCAGTAAGCCGAACTCCCCGTAGGAGCCCGCTTTTCCGGCAAGGTTTTTACTGTGGCGAGGGAGCTTGCTCCCGTTGGGTTGCGTAGCAGCCCCAAACCAGGCGACCGAGTTGCATCTGATGCAACGCGCAAACCGATTTGGGAGCGCTTCGCACTCCAACGGGAGCAAGCTCCCTCGCCACAGTTGGCTACTTTTGCAGGCCCGGCTAGCTTCTACAGTGGTTTTTACCCTTTAACCAAGGACTCTTATGTCGCGTCGTATCTCCCCCGTCATACCCGGCTTCGGGCTGACGCTGGGCTACACCGTGGTGTACCTCAGCCTGATCGTACTCATCCCCCTCGCGGCGATGTTTGTACACGCCGCTCAACTCACCTGGGATCAGTTCTGGAACATCATTTCCGCACCGCGCGTGCTGGCGGCGTTGCAACTCAGCTTCAGCACCGCGCTGTACGCCGCATTGATCAACGGCGTGATCGGCACGCTGCTGGCCTGGGTGCTGGTGCGTTACACCTTCCCCGGGCGCAAGATCATCGATGCGATGATCGACCTGCCATTCGCCCTGCCCACCGCCGTGGCCGGTATCGCGCTGACTGCGCTGTACACGCCTAATGGCCTGGTCGGCCAGTTCGCCGCGGACCTTGGCTTCAAGATCGCCTACACCCCGTTGGGTATCACCCTGGCGCTGACCTTCGTCACGTTGCCGTTCGTGGTGCGTACGGTGCAGCCGGTACTGGCCGATATCCCTCGGGAAGTCGAAGAAGCCGCTGCCTGCCTGGGGGCCAAACCGTTGCAGGTGTTCCGCCACATCCTGGTGCCCGCGTTGCTGCCCGCCTGGTTGACCGGTTTCGCGCTGGCGTTTGCCCGTGGCGTCGGGGAGTACGGTTCGGTGATCTTCATTGCCGGCAACATGCCGATGAAAACCGAGATCCTGCCCTTGCTGATCATGGTCAAGCTCGACCAGTACGACTACCGCGGCGCCACCTCCATCGGTGTGCTGATGCTGGTGGTTTCCTTTGTCCTGCTGCTGCTGATCAACTTGTTGCAGCGGCGTATCGAACGTCCATAAGGAGGCGCGGAACATGTCCCAATCGTCTATTTCCGCCGCGTCCTCGGCCAACGCTGCCCGTCGTGGCAGTGCTGCCTCGCGCCGTATCCTGATCGGCCTTGGCTGGCTGGTGTTCGCGCTGTTCTTGCTGTTGCCGCTGTTTATCGTGGTGACCCAGGGCCTGAAAAACGGCCTCGGCGCGTTCTTCACCGCCATCCTCGAACCCGACGCGCTGTCAGCCTTGAAACTCACGGTGATCGCCGTGGTGATTTCGGTGCCGCTCAACCTGGTGTTCGGCGTCAGCGCCGCGTGGTGCGTGAGCAAATACTCGTTCCGTGGCAAGAGCATCCTGGTGACGCTCATCGATTTGCCGTTCTCGGTGTCGCCGGTAATCGCGGGCCTGGTGTATGTGCTGATGTTCGGCGCCCAGGGCTTTTTTGGCCCGTGGTTGCAGGACCACGACATCCAGATTGTGTTCGCCTTGCCCGGCATCGTATTGGCGACCATCTTCGTCACCGTGCCCTTCGTGGCCCGTGAGCTGATCCCGCTGATGCAGGAGCAGGGCACCCAGGAAGAAGAAGCCGCGCGCCTGCTGGGCGCCAATGGCTGGCAGATGTTCTGGCATGTCACCGTGCCGAACATCAAGTGGGGCCTGATCTACGGCGTGGTGCTGTGTACCGCACGGGCCATGGGTGAGTTCGGCGCAGTGTCGGTGGTGTCCGGCCACATTCGCGGCGTGACCAACACCTTGCCGCTGCATGTCGAGATTCTCTACAACGAATACAACCACGTTGCCGCGTTTGCGGTGGCCAGCCTGTTGCTGATCCTGGCGCTCTTTATCCTGCTGCTCAAGCAGTGGAGCGAGAACCGTATCAACCGCCTGCGCAACAGCGCCGGTGAGGAATAAGTCATGTCGATCGAAGTCCGTAATGTCAGCAAGAACTTCAATGCCTTCAAGGCCCTGAACAGCATCAATCTGGACATCCAGAGTGGCGAGCTGGTGGCGTTGCTGGGCCCGTCCGGCTGCGGCAAGACCACCTTGTTGCGCATCATCGCCGGTCTCGAAACCCCGGACGCCGGCAATATCGTGTTTCACGGTGAAGACGTATCCGGCCACGACGTGCGTGATCGCAACGTCGGCTTCGTATTCCAGCACTACGCGTTGTTCCGCCACATGACCGTGTTCGACAACGTCGCCTTCGGCCTGCGCATGAAACCGAAAAACCAGCGCCCGACTGAAAGCCAGATCGCGAGCAAGGTGCACGAACTGCTGAACATGGTGCAACTGGATTGGCTGTCCGATCGCTACCCGGAACAACTGTCCGGTGGCCAGCGCCAGCGTATCGCCCTGGCCCGCGCCCTGGCGGTGGAGCCCAAGGTGCTGCTGCTGGATGAACCTTTCGGCGCCCTCGACGCCAAGGTGCGCAAGGAACTGCGCCGCTGGCTGGCGCGCCTGCACGAAGACATCAACCTGACGTCGGTGTTCGTGACCCACGACCAGGAAGAGGCCATGGAAGTCGCCGACCGCATCGTAGTGATGAACAAAGGCGTGATCGAGCAGATCGGCTCACCGGGTGACGTCTACGAAAATCCGGCCAGCGACTTTGTGTACCACTTCCTGGGGGACTCCAACCGCCTGCACCTGGGTGAGGACAAGCACGTGTTGTTTCGCCCGCATGAAGTGTCATTGTCGCGCCATGAACTGGAAGATCACCATGCGGCAGAAGTGCGTGATATCCGCCCGCTGGGCGCGACTACGCGGGTGACGCTGAAAGTCGAAGGCCAGAGTGAGCTGATCGAGGCCGAGGTGGTGAAGGACCACGACAGCCTGACCGGCCTGGCACGGGGCGAGACCTTGTTCTTCAAACCCAAGGTCTGGCAAAAGGCCTAAGCGCAACGCGAAACCCGATGTGAAGTGGAAACAATGTGGGAGGGGGGCATGCTCGCCTCCCACATTCAGGCTTCGCCGGGCTTCAGATCACGGCGCGCTACGGGGCCTGAACGCTCTTCGATCTGTTGCTTGAGGCCATGGCGCAGCCCCAGCAGAAACGCCAGCTCCGCCACCACAAACAATGGCCCGACGATCAGCCCTGACACGTCATCCACAAACGCGGGCTTGCGGCCTTCGTAGTAGTGCCCGACAAACTGAATCACCCAACCCACCACAAACATTCCGACGCCACTGCCCAGCCACACCGCCGTGCTCTGCGCGGCGAGTGCATGCCCGGCCCACACCGACAAGCCCATCAGCACCGTCATCAACAGCCCCAGCGCCAGTTCCAGGCGCAGGTAAAACCATGCCGAGAACAGCCCCAGCAACACCGCTGGCGATAGTCGCAGCCCGCCCACGGCCCATTCGGGGCGTGACAGCAGCACGGCAACTGCCACCACAATCAGCGGGATGCCAATAAAGTGGCTGGCGATATTGCGCGGGTCGCGATGGTAGGCGGCGTATTGACTGAGGTGATCGACGAGGCTTTTCATTATTGTTCCTCCTGTAGGATGTTTGATCATGCCCTGTCAGCCAGCGACTGACTGTCAGTTGGCCGACAATCTTCGGAGTTTGCATGGACACAGCGCAATGGCACTCACGGCTGGCCGGTGGGCATTGGTTCAGCCATCTGCCTGGGTCTTTTCAGCATAGCCTGCTGGCCCATGCCCGGCAGCGACAGCTGGAGGCCGGGCAATACCTGTTCAAGCGCGGCGACCCACCTTGCGGCCTGTATGCGGTGCTCGATGGCAGCCTGCGCATCAGCGCGGTCAATGAACAGGGCAAGGAGGCCCTCTTGAGCCTGGTGGAGCCGCCCTACTGGTTCGGCGAAATTTGCCTGTTCGACGGCCTGCCGCGCACCCACGATGCCTGCGCCGTCGGGCCCTGCACACTGTTGCAGGTGCCGCAGCAGGCGCTGTTGAATATCCTCGATGAAACACCCCGGTACTGGCGCGACCTGGCCTTGCTGATGAGCCAGAAGCTGCGCCTGAGTTTTATCGGCCTCGAACAACTGAGCCTCATGCCGGCCTCGGTACGCCTGGCCCACCGTTTATTGATGATCGTTGAAGGGTACGGTGACAACGAGCACTCACGGCGCGTGCTGCAACTGCCCCAGGAAGACCTCGCGGCGATGTTGAGCCTGTCGCGCCAGACGGCCAATGCGCTGCTCAAGGACTTGCAAGCTCAAGGTGTGGTGCGTTTGGGTTATGGCGAAATCGAGGTCCTCGATCTACAGCGGCTGCGTGAGGCAGCGCACACCTAGCGTAAGCTGTCGCGAAACTGCCCCGGCGTCATTCCCGTCCAGCGCTTGAACGCCCGATTGAAACTGCTGGTGTCGGCAAACCCCAGCAAATGGCTGATTTCCGCCAATGAACACTGCGGGTCGCGCAGGTGCAACAACGCCAGGTTCTCGCGGCACTCGTTGAGCAAGGTATCGAACCGACAGCCCTCATCCGCCAGATGGCGCTGCAAGCTGCGCAGGCTCAGGTGCAGCGCTTGAGCGACACGTTCTGCGCTGGGTTCTCCGTCGGGCAGTTGCGCCTCGATGGACGCACGTACCTTGCGCTCCCAGGTCAGCGGTTGCAGTTGGGCGAGGGTTCGCTTGAGCACGGTTTCGTTATGCTCGGCCAGCTCGGGGTTGGCATCGTCCAGGTGGCTGTCGAAGTCCTGGGCGGCGAATTCCAGGCGGTCTTCTGCTGCGCCGAAAAACACCGGTGCGCGAAACACCGTATGCCATGGCTTGGCGTCGGCCGGCTCGGGTCGTCGCAGGTGCACCGCCAGTGGTGCGTATTCACGGCCCAGGCGATTGCGGCAGGTGCGCACGTAGATCGCCGCGAATGCATCGATGGCTTCGAACGCCGGCGCCGGGCTGCCTGGCGGTTGCAACAGACGGAAGCGGTAGCGCTCGCCATCGCCGCTTAACTCCAGGGTCAAGGCGTCGCTGACCACTTGGTGATAGCGCACGATGCGCTCGAATACCTCGCGCAAGCTGCCGCTGGCCACCAGCGCATAACCCAGCGCATGGAATGTGGTGGGGCTGACAAACCGCGACACCCGCAAGCCAATCGCTGGATCGCCGCTGGCCTGCACCGCCAGTTCCCACAAGCGGGTGGTGGCCGACAGTGGGTAGCGCGCATTGGGGTCGTCCATTTGCTGCGGGTCGAGCCCGGCTTCCACGCACAACGCGACGCTGTCGAGGCCCAATGCGTCGAGCTGCTTGCGCAGGGCGCGGGTCCAGCTGGCGAGTGAGGTGGGTTCGGTCATGGCGATTGGCGCTTGCGGTCAACAAATTGGCGTGTGGGGCTGATGCCCTGGCGCACCGCTTGGGCCAGGATGCATCTATCCGTACACAAGAGGATGGAAGCATGGACGGTACTTCTGCAAGTCCCCAACAGATGAATGCACAGCAACGGTCGGCGCACATCCGTGAAGTCGTGCTGGCCGAGGGTGCCCGACTGCGTCAGCAGCACCCCTGGTTGCTGCATCAGGATGCACTGGGTGCAGGCATCCTGGCGTTTGCGCTGGTCGGCATGCTGGGTTCGGCGGCGCTCTATATCACCGGGCACATGGCCTGGTGGGTATGCCTGTTGCTCAATGCCTTTCTCGCCTCATTGACCCATGAGCTGGAACACGACCTGATCCACAGCATGTACTTTCGCAAGCAGCGCTTGCCCCACAACCTGATGATGGGCCTGGTGTGGCTGGCCCGGCCGAGCACGATCAACCCGTGGATACGCCGGCACCTGCACCTCAACCACCATAAGGTTTCCGGCACCGAAACCGATATGGAAGAACGCGCGATCACCAACGGCGAGCCCTGGGGGCTGGCGCGGTTGCTGATGGTGGGCGATAACGTGATGTCAGCGTTTATCCGCATGCTGCGGGCCAAGACCTGGAGCCATAAATTCAAGATCCTGAAGCGCTCGTTGCTGGTTTACGCACCGCTGGCGCTACTGCATTGGGGCGCATGGTATGTGTTCCTGGGTTTCCATGCCGCCAACGGCATTGCCGGCCTGCTGGGCACGCCGATTGAGTGGTCCGGCGGTACTTTGCAGATGATGCAGGTGATCGACATCGCCGCCGTGGTGATCATCGGTCCCAATGTGCTGCGCACCTTCTGCCTGCACTTCGTCAGCTCTAACATGCACTACTACGGTGATGTGGAACTGGGCAATGTGATCCAGCAGACCCAGGTGTTGAACCCGTGGTGGTTATGGCCCTTGCAGGCGTTCTGCTTTAACTTCGGCAGCACCCATGGCATCCACCATTTCGTGGTGAAGGAGCCGTTTTACATCCGCCAGATGACGGCCAAAGTGGCGCACAAAGTCATGGCCGAGATGGGCGTGCGCTTCAATGACTTCGGCACGTTTGCCCGGGCCAATCGTTTTGAGCGCCACGAGCAACCCGACGCCGCGCTGTCTTTCAGCAAGCAATAAAGGCCAGGGGCAGGTCGCGAATCTGTTCGCGCACGGGCGGCTGGTAGTGACCGTCGCTGGTCAGTTCATGCAACAGCTCTTCGCGCAGTTGGTGGAATTCGAAGCTGCTGCGCTGGCGCGGATGGGGCAGGGCGATGTCCACCACCCGCTTGATCCGCCCAGGCCGTGGCTCCATTACCACTACGCGGTCGGCGAGGAAAATCGCTTCTTCCACATCGTGGGTCACCAGCACCGTGGTGATTCTGGCGCGGCTGCGGATGGCCAGTAACTCGTCCTGCATCTGTTGACGGGTCAGTGCATCCAGGGCGCCGAACGGTTCGTCCAGCAACAGGATGCGCGGGCTGGCCACCAGCCCGCGGGCGATGGCGACCCGTTGCGCCATGCCGCCGGACAACTGGTGGGGATAGGCCCGGCTGAAGTCAGCCAGGCCGACCAGCGCGATAAAGTCGCTGATGCGCCGGTTGCGCTCAGCCTCGCTTAGCGCTTCGTTGACCAGGCCCAGGCCGATGTTTTGCGCCACTGTCAGCCAGGGGAACAGGCGGTGTTCCTGGAACACGATGCCGCGTTCACCACCGATGCCGGTCACGGCTTTACCGTCGACCTGGATCTCGCCGCGAAACTGTGTGTCGAGCCCTACCAACAGGCGCAGCAGGGTGGACTTGCCGCAACCGCTGGAACCCACAATCGCCACAAACTCGCCTTCGGCAATGTCCAGGTTGAATTCGCGAATGGCTTCCAACTCGAAGCCGTCGACGTCAAAACTCTTGCCCACATGGTTGAAGCTGACGATAGGTGCGTTCATACGTGTCTCCAGCGGGTGGCGCGGGTTTCGATGCGTTGGCCGATCAGGTTGAGAGTGGCGCCGGTGAGGCCGACCAGCAACATGCCGCTCATGATCAGGTCCATGCGCAGCAGTTGTTGGGCGCCGATCATCAGGCTGCCGATGCCGCCGTTGGAGGGCATGAAATACTCCGCGCCGATGGTGCCCAGCCAGGCGTAAATCAGGCTCAGGCGCAGGCCGGCGAAGATGCCCGTCGCCGCCCCCGGCAACACCAGGCGGTGCAGGCGTTGGAACAGGTTCAGGCGCAGCACCTGTGCGGCTTCGCGCAGTTGCGGTGACAGGTTCAGGACGCTGCGTTGAGTGGCAATAAACAGCGGAAAAAATGCCGCCAGGGCGATAAATACCGATTTGGCCCATTCCCCCAGCCCGAACCAGGCGGTAATTAGCGGCACCCAGGCGAAAATCGCGATCTGGCGCAGCGCGGCCAAGGACGGGCCGAGCACCCGTTCACTGCGGTGCGACAAGCCCAGCCAAAGGCCCATTGCAAAGCCCAGTCCGCCGCCCAGCAGCAGCCCGCCCAGCGTGCGCCCCAGGCTTTTACCCAAGGCTGCGCTCAAGCTGCCATCCAGTACCCCGGCGATTGCGCTGTGCAGCACGGTCCAGGGGCTGACCAGAATGTTCGGGTCTACCCACGCCTGTTGCGTCGCCACTTGCCACAACGCCAGCAACAGGAGCGGCAACAGCCACGGTTGCAGGCGTTGCCAGCCGGTATAACGTGGCCCGCGGCGGATCTGTGCGGTGGCCGGGTGGGGCCAGTGCACCCAGAGGCGGTCCAGCCAGCCGACGCCGCGGTCCATCGCCACGCCCAGCACGCCGATGACCACGATGCATACGAAGACGATATCGAGCATGAATAACTGGCGTGCCCACACCATCAGGTAGCCGATGCCTTCGCTGGAGGCCAGTAGCTCCACCGCCAGCAACGACGTCCAGCCGGCGGCCAATGCCAGGCGCACCCCGGCCATGAAGGCCGGCAGCGCGGCGGGCAGGATCAGTCGACGGATCAATAGGTGACTGGGCAGGCGCAACACACGGGCCGCCTCACGCAACGCGGGCTGGGCATCGCGCACGCCGACCAGGGTATGCAGGGTGACGGGGACCACGATCGCTTTCACCAGCACCACCAGTTTCAAGGTTTCACCGATACCGAAAAACACCATGAACAACGGAATCCAGGCCAGGGTCGGCACCTGCGAAAGCGCACTGAACGTGGGAAACACCAGGCGCTCGGCGCGCGCGCTGAAACCCAGCAGCGCGCCCAGTAGAGCCCCGATGCCGATACCGGCCAGCAACCCCCAGAACAGACGTTGCAAACTGATCGCCAGGTGGCTCCACAACTCGCCACTGGCCAGTTCCACTGCACTGCTCCACACCAGCGAGGGCGGTGGCAGGATCTGTTCGCTCATCCAATGATTGCGGCTGGCCAGCCACCACAGTGCAAACAGAGTCAGCGGCAGCAGCCACGGCAACAGGCGCTCGCCAAGGTTCGGCCAACGCGGTGCGGCGCCTTTGGCGGGGGCTGCGAGGGGCAGGCTCAACAGTGAAATTCGGGCCATGGAGGACCTCCGTTGTCGCCAAGGACGTTATGTGATTTCGATCTTATAAACGCGCAATCAATATGATTGAGGGATAAGAAAAATCATTTAAAGCTTCCCTCCAATACGCATCCAATGCATTTGAAGAATATTTTCGATGCTGTCGATGCATATCCTCCTAGAGCCTGCGTTTTAGCTCGCATAGTCCAAAAAGCTATTAAATTGTGAATTTATAGTATTTAAAGTTTTGATCGGCCTGTGCGTACTTTCTGCTCCCCAGGCGACCCCCGCCCACCAGGAGCTGCGCTTATGAAATTGCCATTCAAACGACTGATCACGCTGTTCGCGGGCACCGCGTTGGCCGGCCTGGTGCATGCCGCCGACCTCAAGGAAATCCGTATCGCCGTGCCCGACCTGAGTGCCGGCAGCCAGCACAGCGGGGGTGGCATCACCGACGTACTGCACAGTCAGCAGATTTTTGAAAAAGCCTTTGCTGACCAAGGCATCACGATCCAGTGGAATTACTTCAAGGGTGCCGGCCCGGTGATCAATGAAGCGTTCGCCAATGGTCAGGTGGATCTGGCTTACCTGGGCGACCTGGCGGCGATCATCGGACGTTCCAATGGTTTGGATACCCGTTTGCTCAGCGCCTCGGCGCGTGGCGTGAAGCACTACCTCGGCGTGGTGCCGGGGTCGGGCATCAAGACCCTGCAAGACCTCAAGGGCAAGCGCGTCGCGGTGTTTCGAGGCACGGCCAGCCAGTTGTCGTTTGACGCAGCATTGGCCAGCCAAGGCTTGAGCGAAAAAGACCTGAAGGTCATCAACTTGGACTTCAACGCCGCCGTGGCTGCGCTGGCGGCCAGGCAGATCGATGCCACCTGGGGCAGCTCGGGCCTCAGCGCGCTGCAGGCCAAGGGCTTGGCCGAGATACCTTTGTCCACCAAGGACCTGGGCGGCGCGGGCAGTGTCCAGGCGGTGCTGGTGGGCAGCGGCAAATTTGTCGACGAGCACCCGCAGGTCGTGGCGACGTTGCTCAAGGCCCAACAACAGGCTGTGCAATGGTTGACCGATGACAACCACAAGCAGGCTTACATCGAGCTGGTGTCGGGGCGCGCGAGTTACCCGTCGGTGATCCTCACCAACGATTTGAAGGACCAGAAGCTCAGCGAGATTTTCCCCTCGACCCTGGACCCGGTGTTCCTTGGGAAATTGCAGGATGCGGTGGACTTGGCATCAAAGGAGCGGCTGATTCGCAAGTCGTTCCAGGTGAGTGATTGGGTGGCGCCGAACGTTGTGGCGGCAGGGCTCTGAGGTCCTGGGCTATTGCCAACGGGAGCAAGCCCCCTCCCCAAGCGGGCGTCGCGGTGCGACGGTTCGACTTGCTTCCGATGAAGCTCTTAGACCGCCACACTTACCTCTTGGCGGTCCACCTCCACCAGCGTCTCGATCATCGCCTTAGCTGCCGGTGATAACCGCGAGCCGGTGCGGCTGACCACGCCGCATCGCGCACTCATGGTTTCCATGTTCTGCGGCAGATTGCGCCAGTGCAGTAGCACCAGCGCGCCCCTGGCGATGTCTTCGGCAAACGCTTCCTCGGTGCCCACGCCAATGGCATTGGATTGCAGCACGATCTTCACCAGCGCAGGGAAATGCTCGGTCTGGATACTCGGTGAAAAATCCATGCGCCCACTGAGGTTCGCCAGCAGTTTGCGGATGCCCTGGGAGATCAGTGGCGAGGCGAGCGGGTAGTCGAACATGTCGTTGGTCGACAGGCTGTCCTTGGCCAGCAACGGGTGGCCCGGGCGGCAGAAAAAGACGCCGCGCTTGGGGGTTAGTGCGCGGGTCTGGAAATTCGGGTCGGCTTCGAACTGGCGGATGTCGGCGATAAAGAATTCGATCTCTTCACGGCTCAGGGCGCGGCTGAGTTTTTCCCAGTTATCTACCTGGAAACTGGTGCGGATTTTCGGGTGGGCGGTGATAAAGCGCGCCACTGCATCGGGTACCAGTTTCACCGCTGGAGCCGGGCCGCAACCGAAGCGCAGGTCTCCGGCGTCGAGCTTGGTCATGCGTGTCACTTCACTGCTCAACAGGGCAGCGCCATGCACCAGACTCAAGGCATGTTGCAGCACTACCTGGCCTTCCGGCGTGGGGCGCAAGTCTTTGTGACCACGGTCCACCAGCACGCAGCCGAACTCTTGCTCCAGCCCCTGTATGCTGCGGCTGAACGCCGGTTGGGTGATGCCCATGGCGTCTGCCGCGCGCACGAAACTGCGGTGTTCGTTGAGGGCGATGAAGTACCGAAGTTGGCGAAGATCCATATGCTTTCCCGGCATCTGAAAAATAGGTCGAAGGCATTTGCGACCGTGGGAGCTGAGGTTTTAAATGCAAGCTCTTATTCCGTCAACGAAGCATCTATTAATTTGCTAGACCTAAATAGCATATGGATAGAGCGCACAAGAGGGGCGTCACCATGAGCAATGCCGCATTTGCTGTTCAACCCGTCGTCCAGGCACTGGACATTCACCCGGTCGCCGGTCGTATCGGGGCCGAGATTCGTGGCATCAAACTGTCCGGCGATCTGGATGTTGCAACTGTTGAGGCCATCCAGCAGGCCTTGGTGCAGTACAAAGTGATCTTCTTCCGCGACCAGACCCACCTCGATGACCAGAGCCAGGAAGCCTTCGCTCACCTGCTCGGCGAGCCGATCGCCCACCCGACGGTGCCGGTGCGTGACGGTACGCGCTTTCTGTTGGAGCTGGACGGCACGCGCGGCCAGCGCGCCAATTCCTGGCACACCGACGTGACCTTCGTCGATGCCTACCCGAAAGCCTCGATCCTGCGTTCGGTGCTGGCGCCCAAGGCGGGTGGCGACACGGTGTGGGCCAATACGGCCAGCGCTTACAACGACCTCGGCGTCGAACTGCGTGCATTGGCCGACAACCTGTGGGCGGTGCACAGCAACGAATACGACTACGCCGGACGCAAGCCAGACGTGTCGGCGGAAAAGCTTGAGGAATACCGCAAGGTGTTCACCTCCACGGTGTACGAAACCGAACACCCGGTGGTGCGTGTGCACCCGGTCAGCGGTGAGAAAACCCTGTTATTGGGACACTTCGTCAAACGCCTGAAAGGTTATTCCCAGGCGGATTCAACGCAGCTGTTCAACCTGCTGCAAAGCCATGTCACCCGTCTGGAAAACACCGTGCGCTGGCGTTGGAACACTGGCGACGTGGCGATCTGGGACAACCGCGCCACCCAGCATTACGCGGTGGATGACTATGGGACCCAGGAACGTATCGTGCGCCGGGTGACCCTCAAGGGCGACGTGCCGGTGAGTGTGCAGGGGCAGCGCAGTCAGGGGCTTTGAGCGGCAAGCTTTCAGCGACAAGCTACAAGTAAAAGCCACCTTGCTCTTACTTGTAGCTAAAAGCTGAAAGCTTGTAGCTCCCGAAGGGCCTACCAAACCCCGATTTGAACCACTTTTTCCGCCTCCGGCTCACCGTATCTGAACTGCCGGCCACGCACATCGATCTCCGTGTGGCTGATGGTGGTGCGCCGCTTCAAGCCACGCAGCCATTCAAACAGATAACCCACGTGCGTCTCGCGCACCGCCGCATAGGCCGGATTGGCACCCAGGTCGTGCACTTCCTGCGGGTCGTTTTCCAGGTCGAACAGCTGTGGGCGAAAGCCGTCGTACGCCAGGTACTTCCAGCGTTCGCTGCGCACCATGGTCATGCGGCAGCGGTCGATGGGTTGCGCCAGGCGTTCGCGGGCAGGCGCTTGGAACGCGTAGTCGTATTCGGCGATGGCGTAGTTGCGCCAGGTCAGGGGGGCGCCGTGCAACAGCGGGATCAGCGAGCGACCTTCGAGGCGGTGGTCGGCCGCAGGCAGCCCCAGGGCGTCGAGGAAGGTCGGTAGCGCGTCGATGGTTTCCACCAGGCGTTCGTCTACTGAGCCCCGGGTGATATCGGCGCTGGCGCGAGGGTCGCGCACAATCAAGGGGACGCCTACCGCCGGCTCCAGCAAGAACTCTTTTTCACCGAGGAAGTGATCGCCGAGAAAATCGCCATGGTCGCTGGTGAACACGATCAAGGTGTCGTCCCAGCGGCCGTTGCTTTGCAAATAATCGAACAGCCGCCCGAGTTGATCGTCGATCTGCTTGATCAGGCCCATGTACGTTGGAATAACCGTCAGCCGTACTTCGTCACGGGAAAAATTCACGCTCTCCTGGTGCTGACGGAAAGTCTGGTATACCGGGTGATCGCTGGTGTGCTCCGGCTGGATCGGCGCCTGGATATGCTCGGCGCCGTACAACGCGTGATAGGGCGCTGGGGCAATATAGGGCCAGTGCGGCTTGATGTAGGACAGGTGCAGGCACCACGGCTGCTCGGCTTGCTCGCGAATGAAGTCGATGGCGCGGTCGGTGGTGTAGACCGTTTCCGAATGCGCTTCGGCGACGCGCGCAGGCAGCCCGGCGTTGCGCATCTTCCAGCCGCTGAGCACCTCACCGTTTTCACCGGCGGCGGCATTGGCCCATTCATGCCAAGGGTTGGTGCCGTCGTAGCCTTTTTCGCGCAGGTAGTGGGTGTAAGGCGCGGACTCGCGCTTGTCTGCAAATAACGGGCTGTCGGGGTAGATGCCGTCGTGTCGGAAGTAGGCGTCGAAGCCGACCTCATTCAGCGGCTCGGCCTGTGCGCTGTCGGGGTCGATATGCAGGCGCTGCAAGGCTTCCAGGTTCGGCGTGGCGTGGGTCTTGCCCACCAGCGCGGTGCGGATGCCGTGAGGGCGCAGGTAATCACCGATGGTCAGTTCTTCCAGGGGCAGCGGTACGGCGTTCCACGCTACTTGGTGGCTGCTGACATAGCGCCCGGTGTACGCCGACATCCGCGACGGCCCACAGATGGTGCCCTGGGTGTAGGCCCGGCTGAAACGCACGCCGGCTGCGGCGAGACGGTCGATATTCGGAGTGTGCAAATGGGCATGGCCGTAGCACGACAGGTAATCGCGACGCAGTTGGTCGCACATGATGTACAGCACGTTGCGCAGGGGTTTTGGCTGAGGCATGGGAAGGGCACCGAACGGAGGAAAGGCTTACGTTTTCGCCGTTCGGCTGGGTGATCGGCAAGTGCATTCGGCGAATGGTTTTTATGCAGGGCGTGCATGGGGTGATTCGCAAAAGCAGCGAATCAGATCGCGAGATTTTCCAGGGCGCACACATCCTCGTCCAGCTCATCGATTTGCTTGATCTGCTCAATCATCGCCTCCGCCAACGGCGACAATCGGTACCCCGCACGGCTGACAATTCCATAGCGGGTGTAACGCTCCTCCAAGTCCTCAGCCAGCCCATCAATCGTC
Organism: Pseudomonas sp. MWU13-2517; assembly: GCF_023242545.1. NCBI lineage: Bacteria > Pseudomonadati > Pseudomonadota > Gammaproteobacteria > Pseudomonadales > Pseudomonadaceae > Pseudomonas > Pseudomonas sp. MWU13-2517. Next base: position 115,210 of record NZ_JALMFA010000013.1, read on the forward strand.
AAACACACCAATTCCCCCCGGGCCATGTGCAGCACGTCGCTGTTGGCACTGACGATACCGATGGCATCCGAGCGCAGTACCACACCCATCAAGCTGTAGCCGTTTTCACATTCCACGTTGGGCAGGTAATCCGGGCGGCCGCTGAGGTCGACGATGACCTTGCGCAGGTTCGGCGGGCGGATGGTCACGGCCAGGGGATAACTCATCAGCTCGGCGGCGGTGACGCTGGTTTGCCCGGCCAGCGGGTGGCCGGCGCGGCAGCAGAAATACCAGCGGCGCGCGCGCAGGCGATGGGTGTGGTAGTCGGGGTTGGCTTCGAAGTGGCGGGTGTCGGCGACGAAGAATTCGAACTCTTCGCTGAGCAGGCGCTTGTTCAGGCTTTGCCAGTCATCCACCTGGAATTGCACGCGTGCCTTGGGGTAGCGCCCGATGAAACTGCCGATGGCGCGGGGGATCAAGCCGCCAGCCGGTGCCGGCCCGCAGCCGAAGCGCAGTTCGCCGGCCTCCAGGCCATTGAACTGGCTGATCTCGTTGGCCAGTTGCTGCGCGCCACTGACCAGGCGCCGCGCATGTTCAAGCAGCACCTGGCCTTGTTTGGTCGGCGCCAGGTCCTTGCGGCCACGGTCGACCAGTTGGCACCCGGCGCTATGTTCCAGCGCCTGGATGCTGCGACTGAGCGCCGACTGCGACAGGTTCACAGCCAGCGCCGCTGCAACAAAACTGCGGTGTTCGGCGAGGGCGATGAAGTGGCGGAGTTGGCGCAGGTCGATATGCATTTTTCACATCAAAAATATCCGGGAAATGCATTGGCTATGCATCAGGTCGACTCCTTATAAAGGCTATCTCTTATGCAGTAAATGTTCGATAAAACATAAATAAATAACTTTGTGGAATATGCGCTATTGGATATTTCCAGGTTTGGGAGCCGCTTATGAGTCTGTTGAAGTCCTTGCCCATGGCCCTGTTAGTGGCCGGCAGCACCAATTGGTCGCCGACCCAGGCCGCCGAAGCACCCGCGTCGGCAAGCAAGGGCGAAAGCGCCGGCGGCCAATTGGAAACCGTCACGGTCACCGCCCGGCGGCGTACCGAAAGCGCCCAGGAGGTGCCCACGCCCATGAGCGTGATCGGCGGCCAGGCTCTGGAAAGTCAGCGGGTGTATCGGATCCAGGATCTGCAGCAACTGGTGCCCAGCGTCAACGTCGCCTATATGCATGCGCGCCAGTCCAGCGTGTCGATTCGCGGGCTGGGCAACAACCCGGCCAGTGACGGCCTGGAAGGCAGCGTGGGCCTGTATATCGACAACGTGTACCTTGGACGACCGGGCATGGCGGTGTTCGACTTGATGGACATCGAGCAGCTTGAAGTGTTGCGCGGCCCGCAAGGTACCCTGTTCGGCAAGAACACCACGGCGGGTGTGATCAACATCAGCACCCGCGCGCCGAGTTTCACCCCCGAGCGCAGTATCGAGACGTCGTTGGGCGAGGACGGTTACTTCCAGACCAAGGGCACGATCTCCGGCCCGCTCAGCGATGATCTGGCGGGACGTTTCTCGGCCTATCGCACGCGCAGCGACGGCGATATCAAGAACGAATACGACGGCCACGACCTCAATGGCGGCTCGCGCCAGGGCTTTCGCGGGCAACTGCTGTACAAGCCCAGCGAGACGTTCAACCTGCGCTGGATCGGCGATTACAACGAGGAAGACTCCAGCGCCGGCACCCGCGTGTTGTACAGCACCGGGCCGACCATCAATGGCACCAACCTCTATGCGTCTCGGGCCGCTGCAGCGGGGGCGACGCTGGTGGATGGCACTCATCGCAAGGTCAACCTGGACAGCGACCAGCACGTCACGGTGTTCCAGGGCGGTACATCGCTGGAGGCCAACTGGACGCTGCCGAGTGACTTCACGCTGACGTCGGTCAGTGCCTATCGCTGGTGGAATTTCACCCCGCGCAACGATGATGGGCTCAACGTGCCGGCGTCCTATAACGCTGGCGTGTCGGTGGAAGATAAACAGTGGTCCCAGGAGTTTCGGCTGGCCTCGCCCACGGGTGGGTTCTTCGACTACGTGCTGGGCGCGTATTACTTCGGCTCCGACCTGGATAACAGCTCCTTCGCCTATTACGGGCCTAAGGCCGATATCTGGAACGGCACGCCGACTGGCGCCTTGAACAATGTCAGCAGTGTCGGTAACGGGCATATCCGTACCGACAGCTTCGCATTGTTCGCCCAAGGCACCTGGCACCTTACGGAGCGCCTGGATTTCACCGCCGGCTTGCGCGGCACCTATGAAGAGAAAAGCGCGTGGGTCACGCGTAATGCCCCACTTGGTGGTGCCGCGGTGGCCGGCGCCGCTGCCACGGCACGACGCGGGCGCACGGGAGCGTATGATTCGGGCGACCTTAATCAGTACAGCGCCACGCCGTCGGGGCTGCTCAACCTCAGTTACCACTTCAATGAAAACCTGCTGGGCTACGCGACGCTGTCCCATGGCGAAAAGTCCGGCGGGGTCAACCTGGCAGTGGGTTCGGCGCCGACTGCGGGTGCCGACTCCTTGCTGATCGGCACCGAGCGCGCCAACAACGCCGAGTTGGGCTTCAAGAGCACGCTGTGGGATCGTCGCCTGCAGCTCAACGCCAACCTGTTCTGGACCCAGGTCAACGGCTACCAAACCAACGCTTACGATCAGGACAACCGCGTGCAGTACCTGACCAACGCCGGTTCCGTGCGTTCGCGTGGCGTTGAAGTGGAAAGCACCCTGGTGCCGATCAAGGGCCTTACGCTGAACCTCAACGGCTCGTTCAACGATGTGAGCTACCTGTCATACAAGGATGCACCCTGCCCGCCGGAAGTCAGCTTGCGCCCCGGCGCCCCGGCATCCTGCGACCTTACGGGGCATCAAGTGGTCGGCGCGTCGAAATGGATCGCCAACGCCAATGGTGAGTACAAATGGAACCTGGATAACGGCTTCGAGCCCTACGTGACCGCCAGCTATGCGTTCCGCTCCAAAGCGGTGGGTACCGTGGAGGATTCCGATTACGGACAGATTCCGGCCTACGCCGTGGTCAACCTGTCCACCGGCCTGCGCGGCAACTACCAGCAAGGGCAGTGGGACGTGTCGTTGTGGCTGAAGAACGCCTTCGACAAAACCTACTACACCACGCTGTGGACGGGCGGCAACGGCGGCTATGAAGGCTTGCTGGGCACACCGCGCACCCTAGGCGTGACCGGGCGCTACGACTTCTGACCCGGTGCGATAGGTGGCCGGGCTGAACACCCGCGTCACCATCAGCATCGCTACCACCGTGACGATCAGCACGACCCAGGCGCTGACAAAAGTGCCGGTGAGCTCACGCAGCCAGCCGGTCAGCCAGGGTGAAATCGCGTTGATCAAAAAACCTACGCCTTGCACGAAAGCCGCCAGTTGCCCGGCCTGGCGCGGGTCGCGGTGGTGGTCGAGGGTCAGCAGCAAACTCAAGGCGAAGCAGGCACCCAAGCCGAAGCCGATCAGCGCCACCCACACATGGGGGAATTGTTGCGGCGCTATCAGCAGGCCGAGGTAGCCCACGGTCTGTGCCAGCAAACTGATACCGAGCAGGGGACGACGGTCGATGCCGCGCTGTGCCAACACCGGCATCAGTAGTGCGGCAATCACTTGGAAGATGGTCATGAACGCCAGCAACGAACCGCTGGGCAACACGCCCCAGCCCAGTTGCTGATAGTACGCAGGCAGCCACGCCACCATGCTCATGTAGCCGCAATTGACCAAGCCGAAGTACAACGCCAGCAGCCATGCCCGACGATTGCGCAGGCCCTTGAAGGCGGGGATTACCTTGGCGCTCCTGGCCGCACCCAACGGTACGAACCCCCACAGCAACAGGGCGGCTATCGCAGGCAGCAGCCAGATCCCCAGGCCCGCCTGCCAGTGCTGAAAGTGTGTGGCCACCACCGGGCTCAGCAGGGCCGCCAGCCCACCACCGGCCATCAATGACGCGGAGTACACGCCCATCGCCACCGGCACGCGGTGATGGAATTCGCGCTTGATCATTGCCGGCACCAACGCCTGGATCAGCGCCACACCGGCGCCTCCCAGCAGCGCCGTAACCAGCAGGGCCGATGCCTGGCCCATCAGCCAGCGCGCCAGGCAGGCCAGCAGAATCATCATCAAGCCCAGGGCAATGCCGCGCCGCTCTCCCAGGCGCGCCTCCACGCGCACGCCCACCAGCGCCACCAGGCCCATGCAGATCACCGGCAGGCTAGTCAGCAGGGCACTGCTCTGGAAGCTCAAACCGGTGGCCTGGCGAATTTCCCCGAGCAACGGGCTGATGGAACTGAGGATCGGCCGCAGGTTCAGCCCCAGCACTACCAGCAGGCCCCAGCCGGCGAGGGATTTATTCAGCTGCATGCAGGTTTTTCCAGTGTTGGTACAGCGCGGTCATGGCCGCATCGGGCCGGTGTTGGATGGGCAGGCGTTGTTCGCTCAAAGGCAAGCCGACCTGTTGCCCAATGGTCGCCGTCGACAAACCGTACGGCTCGGCCATGGCGTTACTGGCGGCGAACACCACACGCTCGACGCCGCACAGGTACATGGCGCTCAGGCACATCGGGCAAGGTTGGCCGCTGGCGTAGATTACGCAGCCTTCCAGGCGTGTGCCGAGCTGCCGGCTGGCAGCGCGGATCGCCAGCAGCTCGGCATGAGCGGTGGGGTCCTGGCTGAGGTGGATTTCATTCACGGCTTCCACCAGTGCTTCACCTTTGTGCGTCAGCACGGCGCCAAATGGGCGACCGCCTTGGGCCACATTGGCCCGGGCCAGGGCGACAGCGCGGAGCAGGTGCTGTTGATCGGCGCTCATGAACGTTCCTCTGGGCAGGATGGAGGGTGAAGTATGGTCAGTCGTCTTGGTATTCTGAAATTAAATATAACCATGCCAATCAGTGGCAAATACGATGGTGACGTCCATGTTCGATCCTGTGTTATTGCGCAGTTTTGTCGCCGTGGTGGACTGCGGCAATTTCACCCGCGCCGCCGAACGCCTGCATCTGACCCAATCCACCGTGAGCCAGCAGATTCGCCGCCTGGAAGAGGCGGTTGCGTGCCAATTGCTCGACCGTGACCAGCGCCGGGTGGTCGCCACCGTCGAGGGTGAGCGGTTGCTGGCTTATGCGCGGCGCATCCTGGCGCTGCATGAAGAGGCCGCCGATGTGTTGGTCAACCAGCAAAGCGACGGTGTGTTGCGCCTGGGAGTGCCGGAGGATTTTGCCGCCGAACGCCTGATGCCGTTGCTCTCGGCTTTTGTGGTGGCTCACCCCAGGGTGCGTCTGGAGGTCACCAGCGGCCTGGGCCCTGAATTGCAGCGCCAGTACCGGGGCGGTGAGTTTGACGTGTTGCTGGTCAAGCAAATGGGCGACAGCGATGACTGCCTGGCTTCCTGGCCGGAACCGTTGTGCTGGGTCGACAGCCGTAACACGCCATCCCTAGGGCGCGACCCGCTGCCGCTGGTGGCGTTTCCGGTGGGTGGGTTGTATCGCAATGAAATGCTCCACCATCTGGAGGTGGGTGGCTGGCGCTGGCGCATCGGCTATTCCAGCGCCAGTCTGGCCAGCGTGTGTTCGGCGGTGTCGGCGGGGTTGGGGATCAGCCTGCTGCCGCGACGGGTGGTGCAGCCTGGGCATGTGGTACTCGGCGAAGACAGCGGTTTGCCGACGGTGCAGGGCGTACGGCTGGCGGTGTATGGCCGCAGCGGTTTGGGGGCGGCGGGGCAGACGTTGCAGCGCCAATTGCTCGATTTGTGTGCAAACAGCCCGGGTTGAACCATGCCTTTGCAGAATATTTTGTATGCCTGCAAAGCATTGAAAAATAAAGCCTTCGCCGGAGGCCACGGCGGGCGCGGGTTTGGCGTCTCAGCACGTTCCCCTTATTCAAAACAGGCATATCTATAACTTTAAAGATTACTTTAAGAGATAAGCGTCTGGCCCCGATGATTCAGCCCTCGACGGCCGCTTTGGCAGGCCTGTCGGTTTTTTTGTGTGAAAACCGTAGGGAGTGAACCAATGGGCAATGTCCAGACCGCCGCCAGTGCACACGAGGCGCCATGGCGTCAGGCACCGGGTGGTGAGTTGGTCGACCTTGGCCGGCCGCACCGCGCGCCGTTGGGGCAACTGCGATTGCAGAGGACACCGAAGCGTATCTCGAGTCGCCGCGAAGGGATTCTGCTGGGGTTGCTGGTGTTGGCTTTGCACGGTGCGGTGATTTATTGGCTCAGCCAGAAGCCCACACCGGTGCTGCCGGTCGTGCCGCCGGAAATCCCGCCGATGACCATCGAATTCTCTCAGCCGGCACCGCCGGTGGTTGAACCGCCACCGCCTGTAACGCCACCGCCACCTCCCGTGGTCGAGCCACCGCCACCGGTAGTGGATGAGCTGGCGGCCAAACCTGCACCGCCAAAACCGATCCCCAAGCCAAAGCCCGTGCCCAAGCCCAAGCCAAAACCTGAGCCGGCACCGAAAGCGGTCGAACAACCGCCTGCGCCACCGACGCCTGCGCCGCCGACTCCGGCAGCACCTGCCCCTGTCGCCGCGCCAGCACCGGTCACACCGGCTTCGGCCAACGCCGCTTACCTGAAGAACCCGGCGCCCGAATACCCCTCACTGGCCCAGCGCCGCGGTTGGGAGGGCACGGTGTTGCTACGGGTACATGTCTTGGCCAGCGGCAAGCCGGGTGAGATCCAGGTCCAGAAAAGCAGCGGTCGCCAGCAACTCGATGACGCCGCATTGGCCGCCGTAAAGCGTTGGAGCTTTGTACCGGCCAAGCAGGGCGATGTAGCCCAGGACGGCTGGGTCAGCGTGCCGATCGATTTCAAGATTCACTAACTATCGCGCTGCGGTGTGCCGTACACGCCGCAATCTGTACAGAGGGAAAACATCATGGCATTAGCATCTCCACTTGAATCCATCGAAAGCGCGGTGATCTGGCTGCTGGTGGTCTTTTCGGTCGCCACCTGGGGCTTGGCATTGCTGAAGGGCGTGCAATTCGGGCGCCTCAAGGCCCAGGATCGCAAGTTCCACAAGCAGTTCTGGGCGGCGTCGAGCCTCGATTCCGCTGCAGAACTGGCCGAGACCCAACCGGGCGCGGCGGCCCGTGTGGCCCAGGCCGGTTATGCGGCGATCCAGGTCGGCGAGGCGCCCCATGCAACAGACCTGAGCCAGGCGATCAATCATCAGGACCGCCTCGAACGTGCCCTGCGCCAACAGATCGTGCGCGAGCGTCGCTCCCTGGAAACCGGCCTGGCCGTGGTCGCCAGTATCGGCAGCACTTCGCCGTTCATCGGCCTGTTCGGCACCGTGTGGGGGATCATGGAAGCGCTCAAGGGCATCAGCGCTGCCGGCTCCGCCAGCCTCGAAACCGTAGCCGGCCCGATTGGTGCAGCGCTGGTCGCCACCGGGGTGGGGATCGCCGTGGCCGTGCCTGCAGTGTTGGTTTACAACTACTTCCTGCGTCGCCTGAAGCTGACGGCTGCCGATCTGGATGACTTTGCCCACGACTTTTACAGCCTGGCGCAGAAGAACGCCTTCCGCGTCCTGCTGCATCCGACGCTGACCAAGAACGCGGCCGGCAACCCGCAAAAAGTGAAGGAGGCATCCTGAGATGGCCTTCTCCACGCAAGACAGCGATGAGGTGCTGAGCGAGATCAACGTGACGCCGTTGGTGGACGTGATGCTGGTGCTGCTGGTGGTGTTTATCGTCACCGCGCCGCTGTTGACCAACGCGATTCCGATCAACCTGCCCAAGACCCAGGCCGTGGCTCCTGTGGAACAGAAAGACCCGCTGGTGGTGAGCATCGACGGCACCGGCAAACTCTTTATCAACAAGGACGAAATCCAGCCGGACCTGCTCGAATTCAACCTGCAGGCGGCCAAGGCCAAAGACCCCGATGTGCGGGTGCAGCTGCAGGCCGACGACGGTGTGAACTACGGCGAAGTGGCGCGAGCCATGGCGTCTATCGAACGTGCGGGAATTACCAAGTTATCGGTAATAACGGCGCGTTAGCGGACAGCTGCAAGCTACGAGCTACGAGCTACAAGTAAAAGCGGATTCGCTCTTAACTTGTAGCTTGCAGCTAACCGCTCGAAGCTGCTTTTTTAGGCCGTCTCCTTGGCAGGGTGCGGCCTTTTTTTTGCTTTCAACTTGCAGCATGCAGCTTGTAGCTAAAAACTAACTTTCAGTTATTAATAAATAGCTTCTTATTCCTTAACGAACATAAACCCCGTCCCTATACTGATCGGCAACGTTAAACGCTGCAGGAGGGCACACCCATGCACAGCGAGTCGATTCGTTACCTGATCGTGCCGGGCTGGCAAGGATCGCCAGAAGATCATTGGCAGAGTCATTGGCAGAACAGCCTACCCAACAGTGCGCGCGTGGAGCAGGCCGATTGGCTGACGCCACGTCGCGAAGACTGGGTGGCCGCGCTGGCCGAGGCCATCGCCGCCGACAGTACGCCGGTGATTCTCATCGCCCACAGCCTGGGTTGCATCACGGTCGCCCACTGGGCTGCCACGGCACCGCTGGCGTTTTTGCGTCAGGTGCGTGGCGCCTTGCTGGTGGCCCCGGCCGATGTCGAGCGCCCGGCCTGTGCTCCCGCTCTGCGCAATTTCGCGCCGATACCGACCGACTTGTTGCCGTTTCCCAGTCACGTGGTCAGTTCCGACAACGACAGCGCCGTCAGCGCTCCAAGAGCCTTGGAGCTTGCGCGCCATTGGGGCGCCGAGGCCGGTATTTTGTCCGGGGCCGGCCATATCAATGTGAAGTCCGGCCACCAGCGATGGGAGCAGGGTTTCGCCTACCTTTATCGCCTGCAAAGCCGCCTCGAACATCACGCCCGGCGCACTGCCTGATATTTTTTCAACGCCCCGTCCCTTGAGTGGATTTGGGGCGGGAGCCTGCCATGAGTCATGAAACCTACGGCCAGCCGCTGCTGACCTTCCCCGATTCGGAAAAAAGCCCGCTGAGCATCCGCGCCAAAGCGTTGGTGTTTGTCGACCCGCGTTCGCGGCAATTGCGCGAAGACCTGGAAAGCCTCGCACCGCTTGCCCTGCCCGTGTTGATTCGCGGCGAGACGGGTACGGGCAAAGAGTTGCTGGCGCGACAGATCCACCGCGGCAGTGACCGCACCGGGCTGTTCGTCTCAGTCAATTGCGGCGCGATCAGCCCCACCTATGCCGATGCCGAGTTGTTCGGGTACGCCGCCGGCAGCCACAGTGGCGCGGCCAGCAGCCGCGCCGGGTGGTTTGGTTCGGCCAATGGCGGCACGTTGTACCTGGACGAGATCGGCGACCTGCCACTGCCTATCCAGGTGAAACTGCTCGCCGCCCTGGAAAACCATGAGGTCACCCGCGTCGGTGCCCATCAGCCCAGTCCGGTGGATGTGCGCCTGGTGGCCGCGACGAGTATCGACCTGGCCCAGGCCGTGGCCGCCGGCAAGTTCCATGAGCGCCTGTTCCATTACCTGAGCGAAGGCCAACTCGAACTGCCTGCCTTGCGCGAACGTGTCGGTGACATCCTGTCTTTGGCCGAATACTTCCTCGGCATCTACAGCCAGCGCCTGGACCTGCCGGTGCCGTTGATCAGTGAAGCCGCCCAGCATGTGCTGGAACGCCACAGTTGGCCGGGTAATACCCGCGAGCTGGAAAACGTCATCCACTTTGCGTTGCTGGTGAGCAGTGGCGATGAAATCTTGCCCGAGCATTTGAACCTGCCGGTGGCGGGCTCGCCGCTGGAACAGGTGCAGCGGATATTCCATAGCGCCACGGCGGCCGAGCAGGAAACCTTGCGCAAATGGCTACATGTACAAAATGGAATATCAACGTGAATAAAAGATATTGTTCGGGAATAAAAAATCTAGGTATTGTCCCATTCACGCCGCGATAGCACTTCGCTGGCACACACATAAGAACGGTCGTCAGAGACGCCCCGGAATTTCGATAAGGACACTGCATGAAAAAGGTTCTGTTGTTTACCGCACTGGCGGCTGCCCTGACTGCAAGCTTGGCCCAGGCCAACGAGAAACTGGTGGTCGCCGCGACCCCGATCCCGCACGCCGAGATCCTCGAGCTGATCAAGCCGACCCTGGCCAAAGAAGGCGTGGACCTGGACATCAAGGTCTTCACCGACTACGTGCAGCCAAACGTGCAGGTGGCCGAGAAGCGTCTGGACGCCAACTACTTCCAGACCCTGCCGTACCTGGAAAACTTCAACAAGGGCAAGGGCACCAACCTGGTGACCGTGGTCGGTGTGCACGTTGAACCTTTCGGCGGCTACTCGAAAAAGATCAAGAACATTTCTGAGCTCAAGGATGGCGCGACCGTTGCCATTCCAAACGAGGGCTCCAACAGCGGCCGTGCCCTGTTGCTGCTGCAGAAGGCCGGTGTGATCACTCTGAAAGACCCAAGTAACGCCCTGGCCACGCCGAAAGACATTGCCAGCAACCCGAAACACCTGAAATTCAAAGAGTTGGAATCGGCCCTGCTGCCGCGCGTGCTGGACCAAGTGGACCTGGACCTGATCAACACCAACTACGCCCTGGAAGCTGGCCTGAACCCGGCCAAGGACGCGTTGATCATCGAAGACGCCAAATCGCCGTACGTGAACTTCCTGGTGGCTCGCCCGGACAACAAGGACAGCGACGCTATCCAGAAACTGTCCAAGGCCCTGACCAGCCCGGAAGTCAAAGCCTTCATCGAGAAGAAGTACAACGGCGCGGTCGTGCCTGCGTTCTGATGTAAGCCAAACCCCCTTCAAGGTTTGAACGCCGACGGCTCCTACAGCGTCGGCGTTTTTTTATTGGGCCTTGGCAGGCAAAAAACTGTGGGAGGGAGCTTGCTCCCGATAGCGGTGGTTCCGTCAGCATATCGATAAGCCGGCAGGTCACTACCGGGAGCAAGCCCACTCCCACATTGGATCTACAGTGGTTAGAGCGAGCGGCTGTTGATCGCCCTGCGCAACGCCACCAGCCACTTCACCAACTCCTGCGGATCCATCGGTTTCGCTTCGTTCATGGTTCGATCCCTCGAATCTTTTGACCCCAAGACCTTAGCTGCCAGCGGTGAAACCCGCGAACCCGGCGGTTATCTTTTTGGGTGATATCAATATGCTATTTAGGTATTTAAATTTTACTTTTTATACCTTTAAAGTTCGCGCTACCCGACGTTACCCACGTTGATATGGACCGCTCTCGCTGCATTACCCCTGCGGCGTCATGGACTCACAATGACCTTCGATTTCGCGTTTATCCTCAGCACCTTGCCGGCATTTCTCAAGGCCGTGGGTGTGACGCTGCAAGTGGGCCTGATCGCTATCGCCACCTCGCTGCTGGTGGCGTTGATCAACGCAGCGCTGCTGGTGTTTCGCACGCCGTATGTGTCGCGCCTGGTGGCGCTCTATGTAGAGTTGGCGCGCAACACCCCGCTGTTGATCCAGCTGTTCTTCGTTTACTTCGCCTTGCCGGTCCTGGGTTTGAATATCTCCGGGTTCTGGGCAGCGATTATCACCATGACGTTCCTCGGCGGCGCCTACCTCACTGAGGTGCTGCGTGCCGGTGTGGAAGCGGTGCCTCTGGCGCAGATCGAGTCGGGCAAGTCCATCGGCCTGTCCGACTGGCAGTTGCTGCGCCATGTAATTCTGCCCCAGGCCGGCATCCTCAGCCTGCCGGCGCTGTTCGCCAATTTCATCTTCCTGCTCAAGGAAACCACCGTAGTGTCTGCCGTGGCGGTGCCGGAGATTCTCTACACCACCAAGAGCTACATCGCGCTCTACTACAAGACTTACGAAATGCTCGCGGTGTTGACGCTGATCTGCGTGTTGCTGTTCTTGCCGCTGTCGTTGCTGCTCAGCCGTCTGGAAAGGAGGCTCCAGCATGGCCAGTTCGGGTCTTGAATTGTTGTGGGTGTCGTTGCCGCAACTGGGCAAGGGCGCTGCGCAAACCCTGTCGATTTCTTTCTTGAGCATCGCCTTCAGCACCGTCGGCGGCGTGGTATATGGCGTGTTGCGCACGCTGAACAAGCGGGCGATCAACCTGGTGCTGCGGGTGTACCTGGAACTGTTCCGGGCGATTCCGGTGCTGGTGTGGTTGTACCTGCTGTTTTTCGGCCTGCCGATTTTCTTTGGCCTGAGCCTCCCCAGTTTCTGGTGTGCGGTGTTGGTGTTGTCGCTATGGGGCGCCAGTGAAGTCGGCGAAGTGGTGCGCGGCGCGTTGCATTCATTGCCCCGTGGCCAGCGCGAAGCGGGCTTGTCGATTGGCCTGTCCGCGCCGCAACTGTACGGCTACGTGCTGCTGCCCCAGGCCCTCAAGCGCATGACGCCACCCACCATCAACGTCTACACACGCCTCATCAAGACCAGTTCGCTGGCCGTACTGATCGGCGTGGTGGATGTGATCAAGGTCGGCCAGCAAATCATCGAACGCACCTATGAGTCGGTATTGATGTACGGCGTGCTGTTTCTGTTTTTTTTCTTTATCTGCTACCCGTTGTCGGCTGCCTCCAAGGTGCTGGAACGGCGCTGGGCCCAAGCATGAGTGCATTGATCGAGTTCCAGGGTTTCAACAAATTCTTTGGCGAGGCGCAGGTGCTCAAGGGCATCGACCTGAGCGTGCAACGCGGCGAAGTGGTGGTGATCCTCGGCCCCAGCGGCTGCGGCAAAAGTACCTTGCTGCGCTGCCTCAACGGGCTTGAGGTCGCGCATAGCGGCAGCCTGCGTTTTGCAGGTAGGGAATTGCTGGATACATCCACTGACTGGCGCCAGGTGCGCCAGGACATCGGCATGGTGTTCCAGAGCTACCACTTGTTCCCGCACATGAGCGTGCTTGACAACATCCTGCTCGGCCCCTTGAAAGTGCAAAAGCGTGACCCCCGCGAAGCCCGCGCCCAGGCGGAAAAACTGCTGGAGCGCGTAGGCCTTGCCGACAAGCGGGACGCCTTCCCGCGCCAGCTCTCCGGCGGCCAGCAGCAACGCATCGCCATCGTGCGCTCGTTGTGCATGAACCCTCAGGTCATGCTCTTTGATGAGGTCACCGCCGCCCTCGACCCGGAAATGGTCAAGGAGGTGCTGGAGGTGATCCAAGGCCTGGCCCGCGATGGCATGACCCTGTTGATCGTCACCCACGAAATGGCCTTCGCCCGCGCCGTCGCCGACCGCGTGATTTTCATGGAGGCGGGCCGCATCCTCGAACACAACACCCCCGAAGAATTCTTTACGAACCCGCAAACCGCACGCGCGCAGCAGTTCCTCGAGAAGTTCTCCTTTGTGTCAACACTGCCCAAGAAAACCAAGGAACTGGAGCTGATATGAAAAAATTACTGCTGCCGCTGTTTGCCGTCGCACTGCTGGCCGGTTGCGATAAAAAGGCCGAAGAGCCTGCAAAACCTGTCGCCGCTGCCGCGAGCTATATCGACAAAATCAAGGCACGGGACAAACTGATCGTCGGCGTGTTCACCGACAAACCGCCGTTTGGCTTTGTGAACGAAGCCGGACGCTATGTCGGCTTCGATACCGACATCGGCCGCCAATTCGCCAAGGACCTGCTGGGGGATGAAAACAAGGTCGAATTCGTAGCCGTGGAGCCGGCCAGCCGTATTCCGTTTCTGCAAAGCGACAAGGTCGACCTGATCCTCGCCAACATGACCGTGACGCCGGAGCGTAAGGAAGCGGTAGATTTCACCAATCCCAACCTGAAAGTCGCGGTACAGGCCCTGGTGCCCAACGACAGTGCGGTGAAGCGCCTGGATGACCTGGCCAGCCGTACCACCATCGTGACCACCGGCACCACCGCCGATATCTGGCTGACCAAGAACCACCCGGACTGGAAACTGCTCAAGTTCGAGAAAAACTCCGAGTCGCTGCAAGCGCTGTCGGCCGGCCGTGGTGATGCTTATGCCCAGGACAACCTGGTGTTGTTCAGCTGGGCCAAGCAGAACCCGGGCTATCGTGTGCTGGAGGAGAAGCTCGGTGACGAAGCGCCGATTGCGCCGGCGGTGAAGAAGGGCAATACCGAGCTGCGTGATTGGGTGAATGCCGAATTGGCGAAGTTGGGTGAAGAGAAGTTCTTGCTCAAGCTGTATGACCAGTATGTGCGTAAGGAGCTGAGCGATGACACCAAGCCTGAGAGCGTGATTGTCGAAGGCGGAAAATGGCAGGGCTGATAGCCTTACCCCTGTAGGAGCGAGCAAGCTCGCTCCTACAGGGGGTTGCGCCTACTCCGGCCAATGCCAGGCCGGCGCATCCAAAACCCGTTGCCCGACGATTTGGGTCTCTCCCATTACCTTTTCCAACACTATCGAGTTACACCCCTCATCCTGCTGCAACGCCGCAATCAAGCGGCTGGCATGGGACACCACCCATACCTGGCATTGCTGGGACGCCTGGATAATCAAGCGCGCCAACGCCGGCAACAAATCCGGGTGCAGGCTGGTTTCCGGTTCGTTCAGCACCATCATGGTCGGCGGGCGTGGCGTCAGCAGTGCCGCGATCAGCAGCAGATAGCGCAGGGTGCCGTCCGATAGCTCCGCCGCCGACAGTGGCCGCAGTAAACCTTCCTGATAGAACTCAATGGCAAAGCGCCCGCCCTGCAACGGTTCGATATTCAGGCGCGCACCGGGAAACGCATCGCTGATTGCGCGCTGCAACGCCTCGGGGTCACCGATTTCGCGGATGGTCTGCAACGCCGCGGCCAGATCCCGACCATCGTGGTGCAGCACCGGCGTGCGCGTGCCTAGTTGTGGTTGGCGGACAGGGGCCTCCACGTCACTGCGAAAGTGATCATAAAAGCGCCACCCGCGAATGCTTTCGCGCAGCAACAGCACCTCTGGCGAGCTGCGCAGGCTGCCGACCTGATCGAACAGGCTGTGGTAGTTGGGCGTATGTTGGGCCAGTACGTCCCAAGAGCGCCCGTCACGCGCTCGCACCATGGGGCCGGAGCGCTGCACCAGCAGGCTGGCCGGGCGATAGAGGTGGCCGGCCCAAATGCATTCCTTCTTGACCTCGGGGTCGAGGGAGAAAAACGACATTGACGGCTCAGGCAGCCCCAGGGAGATGGCGTAACTGAAGTCCTCCCCGGCAAAACCCAGGCGCAGGCGTTTCACACCTTGGCGTGCGGTGGCTTCCACCGGCACCTCGCCGTTGCGCATGCGCCGGCTGATGTTTTCCGGCCCGGCCCAGTAGGTCGAGCCCAGCCCGCCCTCTCGGGCCAGGGCATTGATCACTCCACCCTGGGCGGTTTCCGCCAGCAGGCGCAGCGCGCGATACAGGTTGGACTTACCGCTGCCATTGGGGCCGGTGATCAGGTTCAACCGGTCAAGGGGCACCACCAATTTATTGATCGAGCGGTAATTGGCTACCGCCAGGGTCTTGAGCATAAGGGGTCGGTCGCTGTGGGAACCATTGGAGTATGGGAGTCTCCATGCAGATAAGGAACCCTCAACTAAGCTCACAGTCGCATAGACTGGCGAGTCGGCATCACGCGAAAGGAGCCTGCATGGGCGGTCGTATTTCCACCTGTATTCTCGGCCTTGGTCTACTGACGCTATTAAGCGGCTGTGGCCAGGAGAAGGCTGAACCCAAGCAACATTCCAGGGTATTCGTGCAGACCGTGCAGCCGGCGGATTTTGCCGCGGCGGTCACGCTCACCGGTGATATCCAGGCGCGGGTGCAAACCGACCTGTCCTTTCGCGTGGGCGGCAAGATCATCCAGCGCATGGTGGATGTAGGCGACCGCGTGAGTGCCAAGCAAGTGCTGGCCAAGCTCGACCCCAAGGACTTGCAGACCAATGTCGCCTCCGCCCAAGCCCAGGTCGTGGCGGAACAGGCCCGGGTCAAGCAGACGGCCGCCGCCTTTGTGCGCCAGGAAAAGCTGCTGCCCAAGGGTTATACCAGCCGCAGCGAATACGATGCCGCCCAGGCCGCACTGCGCAGCAGCCAAAGCGCGCTTACCGCGGCCCAGGCCCAACTGGCCAATGCCCGCGAGCAGCTCGGCTATACCGCGTTGGTGGCCGAAGCACCCGGCGTGATCACCGCACGCCAGGCCGAAGTCGGCCAGGTGGTGCAGGCCACTGTGCCGATCTTCAGCCTGGCCCGGGACGGCGAGCGCGACGCGGTATTCAACGTTTACGAATCCCTGCTGGTGGAACCGCCGCCGGATGCACCGATCACGGTCAGCCTGCTGGATAACCCCAGCATCAAGGCCGTGGGCAAGGTGCGTGAAGTGACCCCGGCCGTGGCCGCGAATACCGGCACCGTCCAAGTGAAAATCGCCTTGCAAAGCCTGCCCAAAGGCATGGAGTTGGGGTCGGTGGTGAGCGCCACCGCCAATGGCCCGGCCAAGGCCAGCATCGAGCTGCCGTGGGCGGCGTTGACCAAAGACCTCAACGAACCCGCCGTCTGGCTGATCGACGCTGACGGCAAGGCGCAACTGCACAAAGTCAGTGTGGCGCGTTACCTCACCGGCAAAGTGATCATCGGCGACGGCCTCAAGGGCGGCGAAAAAGTCGTGGTGGCCGGCGGGCAACTGCTGCACCCCGGCATGCTGGTCGAGATTGCCCAGCAAGGAGCCCAGCAATGAAGCGCCTGACGGCATTACTCGCCGCCAGCCTGTTGCTGGCGGCCTGCTCCAAGGAAGAAGCACCGCCCGAGCCCGTGCGCCCAGTGTTGTCCATGGAAGTGAAGGCTGAAGACCAGGAAAACCTCGGCCGCTTTGCCGGCACCATCCAGGCGCGTTATGAAAGCAACCTGGGGTTTCGCGTGGCCGGGCGTATCGCACGGCGCGCCGTGGATGTGGGCGCCGAGGTGGAGCAGGGCGCATTGCTCGCCGTGCTCGACCCCACCGACCAACAAAACCAACTGCGTGCGGCTCAGGGCGACCTGGCCCGGGTGCAGGCACAGTTCATCAACGCCCAGGCCAGTGCGCGCCGCCAGCAGGAATTGTTCAACCGGGGCGTTGGCGCCCAGGCCCAGCTCGACGCGGCGCAGACCGATCTGAAAACCACCCAGGCTTCCCTCGACCAGGCACGGGCATCGGTCAACCAGGCCAAGGATCAGCTCAACTATGCCGAGCTGCGCACCGATCACGCCGGCATTGTTACCGCCTGGAATGCCGAGGCCGGCCAGGTGGTCAGCGCCGGCCAGCAGGTGGTGACCCTGGCCCGTCCGGACATCAAGGAAGCGGTGATCGATCTGCCTGCCGGCCTCGCCGAGAGACTGCCCGCCGATGTGGTGTTCCTGGTCGCCGGGCAGCTTGACCCCAGCGTCCATACCACCGCCATCGTCCGTGAGATCGAACCCCAGGCCCAAAGCGCCACGCGCACTCGTCGTGCTCGCCTGACATTGGCCGAGACGCCGCCCGCGTTTCGCCTCGGCACCGCGATCAGCGTGACCTTGAGCACCGCCATTGCGCCGCGTATCGAAGTGCCGTCGAGCGCCTTGCAGGAGGTCGACGGCAAGACCCGCATCTGGCTGCTCGATACCCAGAGCCAGACTGTGCAGCCGCGTGACGTCACGGTACTCAGCCGTGACGCCGACAGCGCCTTGCTCAACGGCGGCGTCAAACCCGGCGAACGTATTGTCACCGCTGGCGTGAACAGCCTTAAACCAGGGCAAAAAGTCAAAATCGATGAGGACAGCCCGCGATGAAAGGGAGCTTCAACTTATCCGACTGGGCCCTCAAGCATCAGTCCTTCGTCTGGTACCTGATGTTCGTCGCGCTGCTGATGGGCGTGTTCTCGTACATGAACCTGGGTCGCGAGGAAGACCCCTCGTTCACCATCAAGACCATGGTGATCCAGACCCGTTGGCCGGGTGCGACCCAAGAAGAAACCCTCAAGCAGGTCACCGACCGCATCGAGAAGAAGCTCGAAGAACTCGACTCCCTCGACTACGTGAAAAGCTACACGCGCCCGGGTGAGTCCACGGTGTTTGTGTTCCTCAAGGACACTACCAGCGCCAAGGCCATCCCTGAGATCTGGTACCAGGTGCGCAAGAAGATCGACGACATTCGCGGCACCTTCCCCCAGGGGTTGCAGGGACCATCGTTCAACGATGAGTTCGGTGATGTATTCGGTTCGGTGTACGCGTTTACCGGCGACGGCCTGTCGATGCGTCAGTTGCGTGACTACGTCGAACAGGTGCGCGCCGAAATCCGCTCGGTACCGGGCCTGGGCAAGGTCGAGATGATCGGCCAGCAGGACGAAGTGATTTACCTGAACTTCTCCACGCGCAAACTCGCGGCGTTGGGCATCGATCAGCGCCAAGTGGTGCAAAGCCTGCAATCACAGAACGCCGTGACGCCTGCCGGGGTGATCGAGGCCGGGCCGGAGCGGATTTCCGTGCGCACCTCGGGGCAGTTCGCCTCGGAAAAGGATCTGGCCAACGTCAACCTGCGGCTTAATGACCGCTTCTATCGCCTGGCGGATATCGCCGACATCAGCCGTGGCTACGTGGACCCGGCGCGACCGATGTTCCGTTTCAACGGCAAGCCGGCCATCGGCTTGGCGATTGCCATGCAGAAGGGCGGCAATATCCAGTCCTTCGGCAAGGCCCTGCATCAGCGCATGGATGAACTGACCGCCGACCTGCCGGTGGGCGTCGGCGTGCACAAGGTCTCCGATCAGGCCGAAGTGGTGGAGGAGGCCGTGGGCGGCTTCACCAGCGCGCTGTTCGAGGCGGTGATCATCGTCCTGGTGGTGAGCTTTATCAGCCTCGGTATGCGCGCCGGGCTGGTGGTGGCGTGCTCGATTCCCTTGGTGCTGGCGCTGGTGTTCGTGTTCATGGAATACAGCGGGATCACTATGCAACGGGTATCGCTGGGCGCCTTGATCATCGCCCTCGGCCTGTTGGTGGACGATGCGATGATCACTGTGGAGATGATGATCACGCGCCTGGAAAAAGGTGATAGCAAGGAACAGGCGGCCACCTACGCCTACACCTCCACCGCGTTCCCGATGCTCACGGGGACGCTGGTGACCGTCGCAGGCTTCGTGCCGATTGGTCTCAACGCCAGCTCGGCGGGCGAGTACACCTTTACCCTGTTTGCGGTGATTGCCGTGGCGATGCTGGTGTCGTGGGTGGTGGCCGTGCTGTTTGCGCCGGTCATCGGCGTGCATATCCTCAGCGCCAATGTGAAACCGCACGACGCAGAGCCTGGGCGGATTGGCCGAGCCTTCAATGGCGGCATGCTGTGGGCCATGCGCAACCGCTGGTGGGCCATCGGCATCACGGTGGGGCTGTTCGTGGCGTCGGTGTTCTCGATGCAGTTTGTGCAGAACCAGTTCTTTCCGTCGTCGGACCGCCCGGAAATCCTCGTCGACCTCAACCTGCCGCAGAACGCCTCGATCAATGAAACCCGCAAGGCCGTCGACCGCCTTGAAGCGATCATCAAGGATGACCCGGATATCACGCGCTGGAGCACCTACATCGGCCAGGGCGCGATCCGTTTCTACCTGCCCCTCGACCAGCAACTGGAAAACCCCTACTACGCACAGCTGGTCATCGTGAGCAAGGGCCTGAAAGAACGCGGTGCCTTGATTGCGCGCCTGCAAAAGCGCCTGCGCGATGACTTCGTCGGCATCGGCAGCTTTGTGCAGCCGCTGGAGATGGGGCCACCGGTGGGGCGTCCGATCCAGTATCGTGTGTCCGGCAAAGACACCGACCAGGTGCGCAAGCACGCCATCGAACTGGCGACTTTGCTTGATCAGAATACTCACCTGGGGGAGATCATCTACGACTGGAACGAGCCGGGCAAAGTGCTGCGCGTGGACATCGCCCAGGACAAGGCGCGGCAACTCGGGCTGTCGTCGGAAGACGTGGCGCAGTTGATGAACAGCGTGGTCAGCGGTGCCTCGGTGACCCAGGTGCACGACGATATCTACCTGATCAACGTGGTCGGCCGTGCCGAAGACGCTGAACGGGGCTCCCCGGAGACCTTGCAGAACCTGCAGATCGTCACGCCCAACGGCACCTCGATTCCGCTGCTGGCATTCGCCACCGTGCGCTATGAGCTGGAGCAGCCGTTAGTGTGGCGTCGCGACCGCAAACCGACCATCACCATCAAGGCTTCGGTGCGCGATGAGATACAGCCCACAGACCTGGTCAAACAACTGGCGCCGACCATCGAGAAATTCAGCGCCGGGTTGCCGGTGGGCTACAAGGTTGCCACGGGCGGCACCGTGGAGGAAAGCGGCAAGGCCCAAGGCCCTATCGCCAAGGTGGTGCCGCTGATGCTGTTCTTGATGGCGACCTTCCTGATGATCCAGCTGCACAGCGTGCAGAAGATGTTCCTGGTCGCCAGTGTCGCGCCGCTGGGGTTGATTGGCGTGGTGCTGGCGTTGATACCCACAGGCACACCCATGGGGTTCGTGGCGATCCTGGGTATCCTCGCCCTGATCGGCATCATCATCCGCAACTCGGTGATTCTGGTAACGCAGATCCACGAATATGAACTGGCGGGTTACACACCGTGGGATGCGGTGGTGGAAGCCACCGAGCATCGGCGCCGGCCCATCTTGCTCACCGCTGCGGCGGCGAGCCTGGGCATGATCCCGATTGCGCGTGAAGTGTTCTGGGGGCCGATGGCCTACGCGATGATTGGCGGCATCATCATTGCCACGTTACTCACACTGCTGTTCCTGCCGGCGCTGTACGTGGCCTGGTACAAGATTCGTGAACCCAAGCAGGAACATCAGGCCGAGTGAAATCAAAAAAATGTGGGAGCAAGCGTGCTCCCACAGTTGAATTTTCACAGGCTTCAGCGGTTGTAAGAAACTTCCCGAAATACCTTGCCCTTCCCCTGCACGCCCTCGAGTGTTTTACCCTCCGTTCCCCCCTTTCCGAACAGGTCGATCCCATGAACTGCCTGCGTCCTGTCTTACTGGTCTGCGGCTTACTGATCTCGCCCCTGGCCTTCGCCGCGACCGTGCTGGAAAACCCCCTTTGGCGTATTGAGCTTGACCCCGCGACGCTGGCGCTGCGTGTCACACCTGCCGATGAAGCGCCCGTGCAAGCCTCCAGCGGTGTTGCCGCGCATGCCGTCAGCGCACTGCAGGCGGACGCCGAACAAGCCACCTGGCAATGGGATGACGGCGCCTATCGCCTGACCGCCCGCCTCGAGCAACGCGACCTTTCCCTGACCATCACCGCTCGCGAGCCGGGCGAGTTGTCGCTGCTGCGCCAACCCGCTCAAGCAATCGGCAAGGGCTTGATCTGGCCGCTGGCCGAGGGGCATTACGTGCCGGCCGACAACCCGGTGTGGAAGGCATTCTTGCTGGAGCAGGGCGAGCTCAATACCACGCAGGACCTCAGCCTGCCGCTATGGGGTATGGACCATGGCGGTTTCACCTTGAACTGGTTGCTGACCAACCCCTACAACAACCGCCTGCACTGGCAGAAAGGCTTGGCATTTTCCCTGGCCCATGAATTTACCGCGCTTGATCCTTCAGCGCCGATGACCCTGTTATTGCACCTGGGCGACGCCGACCCGTTGGCCGGCGCCAAGCGCTACCGCCAGTGGCTGGTTGAGCAGGGGCGCTATGAGCCGTTGGCGGACAAACTGCGGCAAACGCCTGAGGCACACAAGCTGCTGGGCGCCAGCCATGTCTACCTGTGGGGCAATGACCTGTTGGCTGCGCAGGATGTGCGTGACTGGTCGTTGTTGCTCAAGCGCCTGCGTGGTCATGAACTCAAGGGTTTGTTGGACAAGGAGTCCGCACAGGTGCTGGCGCAGACCACGGCGTTGAATCGCTATGAGCAGACGGTGCTGTTGCGCGGCCTCAATGCGGCAATCAACAAGAAAGCCCGGCAGAGCTGGCAGGTGGACGCACCCGACATGAGCCGACTCGCCGCCCGCTACGGCGAGCTGCGCAACGAGCTGGCCGTGACCTTTGCCGGCGCCTTGCGTGATCATCCGCAAACCTGGGGCAGCCAGGCTATCCGCTCGCTGCGCGACGCCGGGCTGCAACGCGTGTTGCTGACCCTCGGCGAAGGCTGGGAAGGCGGCCTCTGGCATCCCGAAGCGATACGTGTCGGAGTTGAGGCCGGTTACCTGATGGCGCCGTACGACTCTTATGAAACGGCGTTATCAGCAACGGAAAACCCGGACTGGACCACCGCCCATCTGGGCAGCACGGCCTACCGCGACTGCGCGATTGTGTTGAAGAGCGGCGCATTGAAGACCGGCTTCCAGCAATCCGGCCATTACACCGACCCGCGCTGCGTGCGACCTCTGCTGGAAGCCCGAGTGAAGGCGATCCAGGCCAAGGCCGGGTTCAATGCCTGGTTTCTCGATGCCTATGCCACCAGTATGGTTTTCGACAGTTACCGCGACGGCGCCACGATGACCCAGGCACAAAATGCCGAAGGCAATATCGACGCGTCGCGCTGGCTCAACACAGTACTCAAGCTGCCTGCCGGTTCCGAAGACGGCAACGCCATCACCGCCCAGGGCATTCTGTTCGCCCATGGCATGCAGACGCCGGTGATCGGCTGGGGGGACCGCCAGATGACCCAGGACAAACAGTCGCCCTATTACGTGGGCAACTGGTATCCACCGGAGGAGCCGACCGTATTTTTCAAGCCGGTGCCGCTCAACGAGCCGTTCCGTACCGTGCATTTCGCGCCGGCCATGCGGTTGCCGTTGTATCAGGCGGTGTTCCATGGCTCGGTGATCACCACCCATCATTGGCTGTTCGATAGCCTGAAACTGAGCAATGTGCAGGCTGAGAACGAGCTGACCCAACTGCTCTACAACGTGCCGCCGCTGTACCACCTGAGTGCCTCGACGGTTAAGCGACGGCTGCCGGTGATTGCGCGCCAGGAGCGTTTTTTCCGGCCGTTGCATCAGCGCCTGGCCACTCAGGCCATGACGGATTTTCGCTGGCTGACGGCAGACAAACTGGTGCAGCAGACCACCTTTGCCGATGGCACGCGGCTGGTGGCCAATTTTGCTGCGCAGGAACAGGGCGGGTACGCAGCGCGCAGCGTGACGGCGCTGGTGGTGGGTGAAAACCCCGTGGTGTATCAAGTGGACTAGGGGCTTGCTCCTGATGGCGTCAGGCCGGGCAACGAAAACCTATGATTTGCGCCACACACTCGCCAACCAAGGCTGCTGCTCCCGCGGCAAACCCGTCGGCCGGTAGTAATGCTCCAGCTCCACAAAACCCGCCGCCGTCAGCAACGCCTGCCACGCCTCAAGGTCGTGATAGGACCCATAGCGTGGCCCATTCCAGCCCTCCTGGTTTTCACCCCGAGGGTTGGAGCTGAACAGCACGCCGCCCGGCTTCAGCGCACCATGGAGTTGCTTGAGCACACGGGGCAATTCCTGCTTGGGAATATGGAACAGCACGGCATTGGCAAAAATCCCATCGAAACGTTCGCCAGGCAGATCCAGCTTAAGGAAGTCTTGCTGCAACACTTCGCAGCCACTGTCTTCCCGCGCCATCTGCGCAAACCGCTCGGAGCCGTCGAGCCCCACGGCGATATGGCCCTTGCGCGTAAATGTCTGCAAGTCCCGACCCGGCCCGCAACCGAAATCCAGCACGGTAAACGGCGCCGTGCCGTGGATGTGTCGCAGCAAGGCGTCGATGTTCTGGCTCACATCGTGATCGCGAGTGCCTTCACGGAAGTCTTCGGCCACCTTGTTGTAGTGGTCGAGGGTGGTGGAAGTGATCCGGTTGAGATCGTCGGGCTTGAGAGTCATGGCGGGCCATACCGATTACTGGGATGTCCCGACTATACCTCACCGTTTGTTGAGTACCCGCGCCAGGCGATCACCGCCCAACTGAATCACCGCCACCAGCACCACCAGCAGCACGATCACCGTCAGCATGATCTGGGTATCAAACCGCTGATAGCCATACCGATACGCGATGTCGCCCAAGCCGCCCGCACCAATCGCCCCGGCCATGGCCGACGAGTTGATCATGGTCACCAAGGTGATGGTGAACCCGCCGACAATCCCCGGCAGCGCCTCGGGCAACAGCACGTGCCAAATGATGTGCCAGCGCCGGCAGCCCATGGCCTGTGCGGCTTCGATCAAACCGTGGTCGACCTCGCGCAGGCTCACCTCGGCGATACGTGCAAAGAACGGCGTGGCGGCGATGGTCAGTGGCACCACGGCCGCCCACACGCCATAGGTGGTACCGACAATGAGCCGGGTGAACGGGATCAGCGCCACCATCAGAATCAAAAATGGAATAGAACGGAACAGATTGACGAACGCGCCCAGCACGCGATTCAACGCCGGCGCCTGGTAGATTCCGCCCTTGTCGCTGGTGACCAGGAATACCGCCAGTGGGATCCCCACCAGCAAGGCGATCAGTGACGAAACACCCACCATCAACAGCGTATCGATGGCGCCTTGCAGCAAACGATCAAACCACATAACCCAGCACCTCCACCTGTTGCGCCCAATTTGCGGCACGCTTGCGCAGCTCCGTGGCGTCGTGGGGCGAGCCATTCACCGCCAACAGCAATTGCCCCAGGGCATGACCCTGAATACGTTCAACGCCGCCTTGCAGTAAGCGCACCCGCCCGCCGAGGGCGCCGAAAAGCGCGGCCAGGTCGGGCTCGTCGTGGGCGCTGCCGGTGAACTGCAAGCGCAAAACCAGCGCAGCGTCAGCCGAGGTCCGGGTGGCTTGCAGACGGTTTTGCAGCTCTTGCGGCAGCCCATGTTGCAGCGGCGCCAGCAGGGTTTTGCTGACCTCGTGCTGCGGGTTGCCGAACACTTGCCACACCGGGCCTTGTTCGACGATGCGTCCGTGTTCCAGCACTACCACGCGGTCGCAGATCTCGCGGATCACCGCCATCTCATGGGTGATCAGCACGATGGTCAGGCCCAGTCGCTGGTTGATCTCGCGCAGCAAGCCGAGGATCGATTGGGTGGTCTCCGGGTCGAGGGCCGAGGTGGCCTCGTCGCACAGCAGGATCTGGGGATCGTGCACCAATGAACGGGCGATGCCCACGCGCTGCTTTTGCCCTCCGGACAATTGCGCCGGGTAGGCATTGTGTTTGTCCCTGAGGCCCACCAGTTCCAGCAGCTCACGGACCTTTTGCTCACGCTGCGGCCTGGGCACGCCGGCAACCTTGAGCGGCAACTCGACGTTTTGCCACACGGTCTTGGCCGACATCAAATTGAAGTGCTGGAAGATCATACCGATGCGCCGACGCAGCGCCACCAGGCGGTCTTCGTCGTACTCACCGATGTCCACCTGGTCGATCAGCACTCGCCCGCTGCTGGGTTGCTCCAGGCGGTTGATGGTGCGTATCAGCGAGGATTTACCGGCACCGCTGCGGCCAATAATGCCGAATACTTCGCCGCGCTGGATGGCCAGGTCGATGCCTTGCAGTGCATGCACCGTGCCGTCATAGGTTTTGCCCAGGTTGATAAAACGCACATGGGCGCGGTTCAGGTCGGGGTGCAATTCGGTCTGCCGGGCCTCCCTGGGCGCGGCGCCCAGGTCGCGCAGTTGGCTGTTGGCGGCGGTCATCTTCAGCCTTCCCAGCCGACTTGATAGAGCTTGCCGAGGGATTTATCCAAGGCGGCGCGGACTACCGGCGAGTGTTGGTAGATATCGACGAATTTGATCACCCGCGGGTCGGTTTTGCTTTTCGGCTGGATCACGAATTGGATCACGTATTCCGGGTGATCGAGGCCGTCGAACAGCAATGCCGATTCGGCATCGAAGGTCTTGGACAGGCGGATATACGCCGGGTAGCCCTGCACCAGGTCGGCGTCGTCATAGGCGCGCACCAGTTGCACGGCTTCCACTTGCAGGATCTTGATCTTTTTCGGGTTGGCGATGATGTCTTCTTCAGTGGCCTTGTAGCCCACGCCCGGCTTGAGGGTGATCAACCCGGCCTTGGCCAGCAACTGCAGGCCGCGCCCGCTGTTGATCGGGTCGTTGGCGATGGCCACGCTGGCGCCCTGGGGCAGGTCATTCAGGCTTTTGTACTTCTTCGAGTACAGGCCGATGTTGTTGATGATGCCCGGCGCATACGGCACCAGGTCAAAGCCGGCGGCGGCCTTGGCGTTTTCCAGGAACGGGATGTGCTGGAAGTAATTCACGTCGATATCACCGGCCGCCAGGCTGACGTTGGGCGCGATCCAGTCGGTGAACTCCACCAGTTCGACGTTCAGGCCTTGCTTGCCGGCCTCGGCCACGGCAGCTTCCAGGGGAATCGCGAAAGCGGCGGTAGTGCCGATCTTGAGTGGCGCGTCGGCGGCGAACACCGCTGAGCTGAACAAACCGAGGGCCAGGGCCAGTACTTTGACTGGGTGGGTGAGCAGTGTTTTTTTCATGGTCTTTCCAGTCATAAGTGATTGATGCAAACAGTCGAGATCCAAGGTGAGAGGCGGCTTGCCCCTCGCGCATTTTTCGCTCAGTGGCGGTAGGTGGAACCGGTGTGTTGTTCGGGTAGGTGAGCACCGGCGTGGAAGACTTTTTCACGCAGCGTGCCGTTCTCATATTCAGTCTTGTACGACCCGCGCTTTTGCAGCTCCGGCACCACCAGGTCAATGAAATCCACATAGCTTTCCGGCGTCACGATCCGCGTCAGGTTGAAACCATCCAGCCCGGTTTCGCTGATCCAGGATTCCAGCTCATCAGCGACCTGTTCCGGCGAGCCGACCAAGGTGATGTAGCGCCCGCCAAGGGCGTGCTGCTCCAGCAATTTGCGCCGGGTCCAATCGTTGTTCTGCAGGTTCTTGGTCGCCGACTGGATCGCGTTGCTCTTCACGTACTGGATTGGTTCGTCCAGTTCATATTGGGCAAAATCAATCGCCGTGGAGGCCGAGAAATGCGCCACGCCGGCTTCCGCACTGGCGTAGCTCAGGTATTCGGCATGCTTGGCCCAGGCCAGCTCTTCGGTGGCGCCGACGATCACGTTGAGGCCCATGAAGACCTTGATGTCATCCGGGTTACGGCCGGCCTCGACCGCGCTGGCGCGCACCTTGTCCACCTGGGCTTTGGTCGCCGGCTTGTTCTGCCCGCTGATGAACACACATTCGGCATGTCGTCCGGCGAACAGCAAACCACGCTCGGAACTGCCTGCCTGGAACAGCACCGGCGTGCGCTGCGGCGAGGGTTCGCACAGGTGATAACCCTCTACCTGATAGAACTCGCCGTGGTGCTCGACCTTGTGCACTTTGTTCGGCTGGGCATACACCCGCGTCTGCGGATCGTTGAGCACCGCATCATCTTCCCAACTGCCTTCCCAGAGCTTGTAGAGCACCTCCAGGTACTCGTCGGCCTGGTCGTAGCGCCGGTCATGCTCGGGTTGCTCGGTGAGGCCCATGGCCCTGGCGGCGCTGTCGAGGTAGCCGGTGACGATGTTCCAGCCCACCCGGCCACGGCTCAGGTGGTCGAGGGTGGACATGCGTCGGGCGAACAGATAGGGCGGCTCGTAGGTCAGGTTGGCGGTGAGGCCGAAGCCGAGATTGCGGGTCACGGCTGCCATGGCCGACACCAGTAACAATGGGTCGTTGACCGGCAGCTGAATCGACTCTTTGAGCGGCACATCAATGGAGTTTTGGTAGACGTCGTACACGCCGACGATGTCGGCGATGAACAGACCGTCGAACAGGCCGCGCTCCAGGGTCTTGGCCAGTTCGGTCCAGTACTCGAGGGTTTTGTACTGGGTCGAGGTGTCCCGTGGATGAGTCCACAGGCCATGGTTGATGTGCCCGATGCAGTTCATGTTGAAGGCATTGAGCAGGATTTTCTTTTTCACTTTCTCAAGAGCGGGCATCAGATCGTCCCCCGCAGTGGCGGGTTTTCATCATTGAGGTAGTAATTGCCCACTGCGTGGTACTTCCAGCGCACCGGGTCGTGCAGGGTGTGCACGCGGGCGTTGCGCCAGTGACGGTCGAGGCCGTGCTCGGCCAGTGTGGCCTGGCTGCCGGCCAGTTCGAACAGGGTGCTGCCGGCAGCCAGGGAAATCTCGGTGCTCAAGGCACGCACTTCGGCGACGGCGATGGAGGCGGCGGCAACGGTCTCGGCGTTGCTCTGGGCCTGGGCGCGGTCGAGAAACTCTCCCGAGCGCTCCAGCAGCGCCTCGGCGGCATGCAAACGAGCGCTCAGGTGGCCGAAGCTTTTCAGGGTCAGTGGGTCTTCGCTGGCCTTGTCGTTGCCGGCATCGATCCATGGCCGGGTCTTGGTGCGCACAAAGTGCAACGCATCTTCGAAGGCGGCGCGGGCGATGCCGGTGTCGATGGCTGCATGCAGAATCTGCGCGAGCGGGCCGACGGTAGTCGGGCGTTCGAAGGCGCTCTGGAACGGGAGCACATCGTGCGCCGCGACCCACACGTTATCGAACACCACCGAGCCGCTGCCGGTGGTGCGCTGGCCGAAGCCACTCCAGTCGTCGATCACGCTCAGGCCTTCGCTGTCACGAGGAACAAAGGCCAGTTGCTGCACGCCGTGTTCATCCACCACCGAGGTGGGAATGCGCTGGGCGTAGATCGCACCGGTCGAGTAGAACTTGCGACCAGTGATGCGCCATCCGTCGCCGTCGCGAGTGAGGGCCGTCACGCGATCATGGGCAGTTTTGGTGCCCAGTTCCGCCAGGGCATTGCCAAAGCGCTGGCCGGCCAGCACCTCGGCATACAAGCGTTTTTGCTGCGCCGGGCTGCCGTTGACGCGCAGCACTTCCAACGCATAGAAATGGTTCTGCGGAATCTGGCCCAGGGAGGCATCCGCTTGGGCTATCAGCGCGACGACCTTGGCCAGGGTGACGTTGGACACGCCCGCGCCGCCGTATGCCTTGGGTACGCTGATGCCCCACAGGCCGGAGCGGGAAAACACTTCCAGCTCGGGCAAGGGCAGGCGGCGTTCACGGTCGCGCTGGGCGCTGTCGCGGCGAAAGTCTTGGGCCAGGTCGCTGGCGACAATGAGCGCTTGTTCATCGCTGGTAATAACCGCGACGTTTGTAGAGAGAGTCATGTGTGTTCTCCAGAAGCTCGTGGAAAAAGTTTTCTGGTCGGTTAAATCCAGGAGTGACGAGCAGGCAACGTACCGTTCAAGCGATAGGCACCGATGGCGTGATACTTCCAGCGCACGGGGTCATGCAGGGTGTGCACCCGGGCATTGCGCCAATGGCGGTCGAGGTTGAATTCGGCGAGGGTGGCGCGGCTGCCGGCGAGCTCGAAGAGCTTTTCACTGACCTGCAGCGACACTTCGGTGGTCAGCACTTTCGCCTCGGCCACGGCAATCGAGGCCCTGGCGGCGGACTGTGCGGTGATCGGCGCGGCACTGACTTCGTCCAGCACCTTGCCGGCCTTGCGTAGCAGGGCTTCGGCGGCGTGCAGTTCGATTTTCAGCTTGCCGATATCGGCGATCACATACAGGTCATCGCTGGCGCGTTCGACCTTGGCGTCGATCCACGGGCGTGAACGTTCACGCACGAAGGCGATGGTGTCATCGAGCGCACCCCGGGCGATGCCGGCGTCGATGGCGGCCTGGATCAACTGTGAAACCGCGCCCTGGATATTCGGGGTTTCACCGATGCGCCAGTTATCGACCACCAGTTCTGCGTCCACCGGCACGCGGTCCAGCAGCACAGTGCCGCTGGCGGTGGTGCGTTGGCCGAAGCCCGACCAGTCATCAACGATGCGCAGCCCTTCGGTGCCACGGCGCACAAACGCCATGACTTGCTTGCCGTCATCGTTCAACGCCTTGATTGCCACCCAATGGGCGAATAACGCACCGGTGGAATAGAACTTCTGCCCGCTGACGACGTAGCCATCGCCCTCGGCGGTGAGGCGGGACTTGAGCTCCAGGGTATTTTTGGTGCCGCGTTCCGGGCCGCCATTACCGATGCGCCAGCCGTCGAGCACGCTCTGGAACAGGTGTTTCTTCTGGCGCTCGGTGGCGGTGCCCTGCAACAGGTACAGGATGCCGAAGTGATTTTGCGGGATCTGCCCGAGGGCCGGGTCCGCCGCGCTGATGATCGCGAACACCTCGGCCAGGGTCACGAATGACACCTGCGGCCCGCCGTATTCACGAGGAATGGAAATGCTGCCCAGCCCACTGCGGGTGAACTGTTCGATCTGTGCCCACGGCAACTGGCGTTGGCGGTCGCGCTTGGCCGCCTGCAGGCGCGCGGCCTGGGCCAGCTCGTGGGCTGCCTCCAGCGCCTGGGCGTCGCTGCGCAGCACAGTGGCCGGCAACAACAGTGGGGCTACGTCCAGATCACTCTGGGGGGGTGTTAGAGCCAAATTAGACATCAGCGCCGCTCCTTGGCTGCACGTAATGCCCTGGCGTTATGCACCGGGGTAATTCTGACCATACCGACCTCGCATTCAATGAAATAAAACCAGAAAAATCAGAGATGTCCGGTGGTCCGGTGCATATACCCTAAGCGTGTTTATTTTTTTAATAAACTAACTTTTAGGAATATGCATAGAAGGGCTGTCACCCCGGCTCGCAGGGTGAGCCGGGGTGACGCGGTTGATAGATCGACGCAGCCCTGGCCGGGCGGGCCGGCGCCTGTGGCGCACAGGCGGCGATGTTCAAGGTGCGGCTCGGTGCCCAGCGTGAATTATTGCCGACGCAATCGAGAATGCAGTAGGTCACGTCCAGGCGGATGTCGTCGCCGGCTTCGAGGATCATCGTCGAGGGCACCCACACCTGCACCGCCACCCCGATGCCCTTGGCCTGGATTTTCGGCAGGTCCATCCGCACATCGCCCCAGCGCAGAGTAATGGCGTCGCCGCTGGCCATGTTCAGGTAGGGCTCGATGGTCAGCGGGATGCCGCGCCGAACCTGGCTCGGGTTGACCCCATGGCGGCGGATGGTATCGGGCAGCCCGACGGGGGCAAGGTTCTGGTTTTCGTCGCTGAACAGCACCGAAGGCAGGCCGCCCGGGTAGTTGGTCTTCACCCGTACGTGCGTTACCGCGGAGCGGGCCGGGCCGTAGCCGACTTGCATGACTTGGTAATGAACCTGGGCCTGGCCATCCAGCACAAAGCTTTCCGGGACACGCAGGTGTGTCGGCGTACCGACCTTGCAGGCAGTTATCCGCCGTGAGGCGGTAAAGCAGTTGTTCCAGAACAACTCGATCAGGTCGCCTTCCTCCATCCCGGGGTAGGGCGCGATGTCCACCTGCAATTGGGCGGCGGCGAGGGCATTGATGCCATGCCGTTGCGCCTGGGGCAGGGTCGGAGCGGTGAGCATGGCCGGGGTTGCAGTGCGCGTCATAAGTAATCTCCTTGATGCAGCCAGCAGCAATCGTTCCAGCAGCGGTTGCGCGGTTGCGCGCAGGGTGCCGAAAGAAACGATTCAGTGAATAGCCGGGATAGGATCCAATCCTCTGGGGGCTAGATAAGAGGGTTGGCCAGGAGGCGTCAATGGCGGCACAAGGCTAAACGGCGGGTTGGAGCAGATTC
The DNA here is from genome assembly GCF_023242545.1 of Pseudomonas sp. MWU13-2517. NCBI lineage: Bacteria > Pseudomonadati > Pseudomonadota > Gammaproteobacteria > Pseudomonadales > Pseudomonadaceae > Pseudomonas > Pseudomonas sp. MWU13-2517. The sequence goes on from NZ_JALMFA010000013.1 coordinate 146,628, forward strand.
AGAAAGGGCTGACTGGGCAGGGGGTTTTAAGCACGCTGGCGCGGGGCGCTTTACCGATTGGAATGAGGATTTTTTGTAGGACTGTGGCGAGGGAGCTTGCTCCCGCTGGAGTGCGAAGCGCTCCCAGGATTTCAGGGCCGCTACGCAGCCCAGCGGGAGCAAGCTCCCTCGCCACACTGCAAGGCTGTCAGTGTGCGAGGAATTTGCTCAAGAACTGTTTGGTCCGTTCTTCCCTGGGGTTGGCAAACAGCGCCTTGGCTTCACCCTGCTCCACGATCACACCCTTGTCGAAGAAGATCACTCGGTTGGCCACGTCCCGGGCAAAACTCATCTCGTGGGTGACGATCACCATGGTGCGGTTTTCTTCGGCGAGGCTGCGGATGGTCGCCAGTACTTCGCCTACCAGTTCCGGGTCGAGGGCCGAGGTGGGCTCATCGAACAGGATCACCTCCGGCTCCATGGCCAGCGCACGGGCAATCGCCACACGCTGTTGCTGACCACCGGACAAACGCCTGGGGTACGACGCTTCCTTGCCCGCCAAGCCAACCCTGGCCAACAGCTTGCGACCCAACTCGGTCGCGGCTTCGCGTGGCATCTTCTTGACCACTATCGGCCCTTCGATGACGTTTTCCAGTGCGGTGCGGTGGGGGAACAGGTTGAAGTTCTGGAACACAAAACCCACGTGCTGGCGCAAACGTCGCACCAGGCCCTGTTGCTGGTTGAGCGGCTTGCTGCCGTCGATCTCGATATCCCCCACCTTGATGCGGCCGCTGGTGGGTTCTTCGAGGAAATTCAGGCAGCGCAGGAAGGTGGTCTTGCCGGAACCGCTGGGGCCGATGATGGCGACGACTTCGCCTTCCTTGACCTCAAGGTCGATACCGTTGAGCACCACCTGACCGTTGAATTGTTTGGTCAGTTTTTCAACCACGATCATGCTTCAAGACTCCAGGTCGTGCCGGTTGACCCGGTCTTCCAGGCGATTTTGAAAATGCGCCAGGATGCTTGCCAGTATCCAGTAGATCAGGGCGGCGGACAGGTACATGGTGAAAATTTCGAAGGTACGCGCCGACACCAGTTGTGCCTGGCGAAACAGCTCGGGCACCTGGATGGTGGCGGCCAGCGCGGTGTCCTTGACCAGCGAAATAAAGCTGTTGCCCAACGGCGGCAACGCTGTGCGCATGGCCTGCGGCAGGATGGCCCGGCGCAGGGTCTGCGCGCGGGTCATGCCGATGCTGGCGGCTGCTTCCCACTGGCCGCGCTCGATGGAGGCAATGGCGGCACGCAGGATTTCACAGGCATACGCGGCCATGTTCAGCGAAAAGCCGATCAGTGCCGCCGGGATAGGGTCCAGCTCGATGCCCACTTGCGGCAAGCCGTAGTAGATCAGGAACAATTGCACCAGCAAGGGCGTGCCGCGAAAGAACGACACATAGATCCGTGCAATCCAGCTCAACAGCTTGAAGCGCGACAGGCGCATCAAGGCCAGGCCGAAGCCCAGCAGCAAGCCGAAAAACATCCCGCCGAGGCTGAGAATCACCGTGTAGTACGCGCCCTTGAGCAGAAAGGGCGCGGAGTCCAGCGCGAGTTGGAAGCCTGCTTCCATTATTCAGTGACGTCAGCGTTGAAGTACTTCTCGGACAGCTTTTTCAAGGTGCCGTCGGCGCGCAGCTTGTCGAGGGCCTTGTTCACCGCATCGAGCAATTCAGGCTCGCCTTTGCGCAGGGCAATACCGGCTTCCTGACGCGAGAAGGCAGCGCCGGCAGCGGCGGTGTCCGTGGCTTTCTTGGCGTATTCGAGGGCGGCCAGGCGGTCGATCAGGATGACGTCGGTACGGCCGATGCGCAGGTCCTGGAACTTGGTGGGGTCGTCGTTGTAGGTCTTGATAATGGCTTTGGGTTGGTTGTCCTTGAGCCATTGTTCGTAGTTGGTACCCAGGCCCACACCGACTTTCTTGCCGGCCAGGTCGTCGGCGGTCTTGATGGTGTCGACGTTTTTCTTCAGGGTCAGCGCCTGGATACCGGAGACGGTATACGGCTTGGAGAAGTCGTACTTCTTCTTGCGCTCTTCGGAGATGGTCACTTGGTTGACCACGGCGTCGAGGCGCTTGGATTCCAGGGCGGCGAGGATGCCGTCCCACGGCGTGGCCTGCAGCTTGACCTTCACACCCAGCTCCTTGGCCAGCGCTTCGGACAGCTCGACTTCGAAGCCACTGAGCTTGCCGTTTTCATCGACAAAGCTGAACGGTGGGTAGGTGCCTTCCAGGCCGATCTTGATCTCGCCCGCCTTCTTGATGCTGTCCAGCTGTTCACCTGCGATAGCTTGGCCCATCAGGCCAGCTCCGAGTGCCAGGCCCAAAGTGCCAACCAACAACGTGCGACGGAATACAGAAATAGTCATGAAGAGCCCCTGTGTTTTTATGTTGAGCGAAGCAGGTGACGCAGTAGTCGTATCCTGCCTTAAAGCGCGTAGCGCGTCTTCGCCTACGGCGCGACTATAAAGCCGGTTTTTAAGACTTGAAAATAATATAAATTGCCCTGCTTATTTCTTTATTGGATAAAAGAGATTCTGTAGGAGCGAGCTTGCTCGCGAAAAACGTCAACGATCACTGGGTGAATGGGGTGAGCGTTGGCGTCTGGTGGTTCTTCGCGAGCAAGCCCGCTCCTGCAGGGGTAGGCGTGAATCAGAAGACAGAGTCGTAGGCAAACAACGCTGGTGCCCCACCGGTATGCAGGAAAATGATCGGGCCGTCTTCAAAGCGCTGACGTCCGATGCCGTCCAGCAGGCCGGCCATGGCCTTGCCAGTGTAGACCGGGTCCAGCAGCAGGCCTTCCTGGCTCGCCAGTAACTTGACCGCAGACAACGTGCCGGCGTTCGGTTCGCCGTAGCGCGGGCTGAAGTATTCGTCCCATAGGATCACTTTGAAGGCTTCGGGAACATCCACACCCAGCAACTCAGCGGTGCGCTCGGCCAGGCCCTGTACTTTCGGACGCTGGGCTTCGTCGGTGCGGGACACCGTGACGCCAATCACCGGGAGGTTCGGCAGTACTTCGCTCAAGGCCAGGGCGAGACCACTGTGGGTCCCCGCACTGCCGGACGCCAACACCACGGCGGCAAATTCGATCCCGCTGTCTTCGATCTGCGCCGCCAACTCCAGCCCGGCGCGCACATAGCCCAGGGCACCGAGGGCATTGGAGCCGCCGATGGGCACCAGGTACGGTTTCTTGCCGTTGCTGCGCAGGCGATCGGCGAGGGCGTTGAGCTGTTCGTCGACGTGGTCGAGGTTTTCCACCAGCTCGACCTTGGCGTCGAACAGGTCCAGCAACAGGCGGTTGCCGTTGCCCAGGTAATTGGGGTCTTCGGTGCCGGTGGGGTTCTCCAGCAGTGCGACGCAGCCCAGGCCGAGCTTGGCGGCCAGCGCAGCGGTCTGGCGCACGTGGTTGGACTGGATGGCGCCGGCGGTCACCAGGGTGTCGGCGCCCTGGGCGATGGCATCGGCTGCCAGGTACTCGAGTTTGCGCAGCTTGTTGCCGCCCATGGCCAGAGGCGTGGTGTCGTCGCGTTTGACGTAGATATCCCTGCCCAGCCAGGCCGACAGCCGCTCGAGTTTTTCCAGGGCGGTGGCGCCGCCCAGCAGTTCCAGACGGTTAAAGCGGTCGAGCTGTTGTTTGATCATGGCTACGCACGGTTGCAAAGTGATGGGGCGACTATAGGCAGGCACATTTCATCGGGCAACCGCCAATCGCTTATGCCGTATGGTTCTTAGTATCACACCATTGGTTCTTAAGAGCGGCCAGGGTGCATACCGTAAAGTGAGCGCCATTACGTCAGGAGTGAATACCGTGAGTGAGCGTTCCAGTCATTGGCAATTGCAGACCATCGTCAGCCAACTGCGCAGCGCCCGGGACCAGTGGCGTACGCGCAATGGTCGCTTGAGCGGCGAGCATGGCGGCCGCGAATTACCCTCCCGTGAAGCGGTGGCGCAGATCCTCGAGTCACTGTGCGGGGCGCTGTTTCCCATGCGCCTGGGGCCAGTGGATCTGCGTGAGGAAAGTGAAGACTTTTACGTCGGCCATACCTTGGACGTTGCGCTCAACGCGCTGCTCGCCCAGGCCCGCCTGGAGCTGCGCTATGCCGCGCGCCAGGGCGGCAGGAATGACAGCGAAGTCGACGCCCTGGCTATCCGGCTGATCCAGGATTTCGCCCTGGCCTTGCCATCCCTGCGCAGCCTGTTGGACACCGATGTGCTGGCCGCTTACCACGGCGATCCGGCCGCACGCAGTGTGGACGAAGTGCTGCTGTGCTACCCCGGCATCCTGGCGGTGATTCACCACCGTCTGGCGCACCATTTGTACCGCGCCGGCCTGCCGCTGTTGGCGCGGATCAGTGCAGAGATCGCCCACTCGGCCACTGGCATCGATATCCACCCCGGCGCGCAGATCGGTCCGAGTTTCTTTATCGACCATGGCACCGGTGTGGTGATCGGCGAAACCGCAATCATCGGCGAGCGTGTGCGCATCTACCAGGCCGTGACACTGGGTGCCAAGCGCTTCCCGGCGGATGAGGATGGGCAATTGCAGAAGGGCCACCCGCGTCATCCGATTGTCGAGGACGATGTGGTGATCTATGCCGGAGCGACGATCCTAGGGCGCATCACCATCGGCAAGGGGTCCACCATTGGCGGCAATGTGTGGCTGACCCGCAGCGTGCCGGCTGGGGCGAATATCACGCAGGCGAACTTGCAGCATGATGATGGAGCGCAGAAATAAAAAATTGCGCACGTCCAATGTGGGTGGGGCATGCCCCTCCCACACTTTTGACCGCACTGCACCGAACGATTTCCTCTCCCCACACGTCATACAACTCCTTGAGCTAGCGTAGGAATTACCTACCATTCAGCCCCGGGATTAGTCCAAAACCGCCTATCCATGTTTAACTTGAACGTTCGTTCAAGTTAAATCCGGTGGTTCGCTGCCCGCTCACAACAGGAGGCTTACCTTTGCTGAGTCCGTTATTTCCAATCACAGCCGATACTCTCGGGGTGCATCGTTCATGAGTGCATCGTCCACCCCATCCAGCGGCCTGGTGCGCATGAATGCGCCCGTTTTCTACTTTGCCGCAACCGCAATCCTGCTATTTGGCATCACTGTCATCGCTATCCCGCAACAGGCTGGAGCCTGGCTGCTGGCGGCGCAAAACTGGGCGGCCAACACGGTCGGCTGGTACTACATGCTGGCGATGACGCTGTATCTGGTCTTCGTGGTGGTCACCGCGCTATCGGGCTACGGCAAGATAAAACTCGGTGCCGACCACGACGAGCCCGAGTTCAGCTACCTGTCCTGGGCCGGCATGCTGTTCGCCGCCGGGATCAGCATCACGCTGTTTTTCTTCTGTGTGTCGGAACCGCTGACGCACCTCGTGCAACCGCCCCAAGGTGCGCCGATGAACCCGGATGCCGCGCGCCAGGCCATGCAGATTCTGTTTCTGCACTGGGGCCTGCACGGCTGGGGTGTGTTCGCCTTTGTCGGCATGGCCCTGGCGTATTTCGCCTACCGGCATAACCTGCCGCTGGCGCTGCGCTCGGCGCTGTACCCGCTGATCGGCAAGCGCATCAACGGCCCTATCGGCTACGCGGTGGATGGCTTCGGCATCATTGCCACGGTGTTCGGCCTGGGCGCCGACATGGGCTTCGGGGTGCTGCACCTCAATTCCGGTCTGGACTACCTGTTCGGCATTGCCCACACCCAATGGATTCAGGTCGGCCTGATCACCCTGATGATGGGCGCCGCGATCATCGTCGCCGTGGCCGGTGTGGACAAGGGCGTGCGGGTAATGTCCGACATCAACATGCTGCTGGCCTGTGCCTTGTTGCTGTTCGTGTTGTTCGCCGGGCCTACCCAGCACTTGCTCAATACCCTGATCCAGAACGTCGGTGACTACCTCGGCGCGTTGCCGACCAAGAGTTTCGATGTGTACGCCTACGACAAGCCCAGCGACTGGCTGGGTGGTTGGACGGTGTTCTACTGGGCCTGGTGGATTGCATGGTCGCCGTTCGTGGGTCTGTTTATCGCGCGGATTTCCCGTGGCCGCACCATCCGTGAGTTTGTGTTCGGTGTGCTGCTGATCCCGTTGGGTTTCACGCTGGCGTGGATGTCGATCTTCGGCAACAGCGCTATCGACCAAGTGCTCAACCACGGTATGACGGCGCTCGGTCAGTCGGCCATTGATGAGCCGTCGATGAGCCTCTATCTGCTGCTGGAAACCTACCCGTGGAGCAAAACCGTCATCGCGGTCACGGTGTTTATCAGCTTTGTGTTCTTCGTGACCTCGGCCGACTCCGGCACCGTGGTCTTGTCGACCTTGTCTTCAAAGGGCGGCAGCGCCGATGAAGACGGGCCGAAATGGCTGCGGGTGTTCTGGGGCGCGATGACTGCGCTGGTCACCAGTGCGTTGCTGTTTGCCGGCAGTATCGACTCGCTCAAGTCGGCGGTGGTGCTGACCTCGTTGCCGTTCTCGCTGATCCTGCTGCTGATGATGTGGGGGCTGCACAAGGCCTTTTACCTGGAGTCGCAGAAGCAGATCGCCCAGTTGCATTCGCTGGCGCCGGTATCCGCTGCGCGCAAAGGCCGTGGCGGTTGGCGCCAGCGCTTGAGCCAGGCGGTGCACTTCCCGTCGCGAGATGAGGTGTACCGCTTCCTCGACTCCACCGTGCGTCCGGCCATCGAAGAAGTGAGCGCGGTATTTGCCGAGAAGGGTTTGAACGTGGTCACGCAGCCGGACCCGGCCAATGACAACGTCAGCCTGGAAATCGGTCATGGCGAGGAGCGCCCATTTGTTTACCAGGTGCAGATGCGCGGCTACTTCACGCCGTCGTTTGCCCGGGGTGGCATGGGCAAGAAAGAGATCAACAACCGTCGCTATTATCGGGCGGAAGTGCACTTGAGTGAGGGCAGCCAGGACTACGATCTGGTCGGCTACACCAAGGAGCAGATCATCAACGACATCCTCGACCAATACGAGCGGCACCTGCAGTTTTTGCACCTGGTGCGCTGAGGCTCAGGCCCTGAGAGACAGGGCCAGTGCCATTATGGGAACGCCAAATACCCCACTGCCGATCACCAGCTCCGACACCAGGGGCTGGCCGGCAGTGATCACCCCCACTGCGCCGTTGATCACCGCCACCACCAGCCAGATCCCGACAAAGCTGTAGGCTAGGGCGTGCCGGCTGACGCCCAGCTTTTGGCCGATGAACAGCATCAGCACCAGCAGAGCCAGACCACAGCCGACCACCACAAGGGTATGCATGTGAATGTCTCCTGTAGGAGCCGGCTTGCCGGCGATGGTCGTTAACGATGACGTAGGGTGTCTGATGCTCCACGGCGATCTCGGGTTTTTCGCGAGCAAGCTCGCTCCTACGAGGATTTGGGTTTGAGCAGGTCGTGCAAGCCGATCTTCCAGAACAGCTCCGCCCGCACCCGATCCGCCATGCCGTTGACCACTTCGCAGCCATCTTCGGAAGGGTCTATATGCCGACGGAACGGGCGGGCGCCGAAGGGCAAGTCGACGATCTCGACAATGGCCCTGGCCACTTCTGCCACGTCCGCATCTGCAGGTTCCAAAGCTGCCAGGCCTTGCAGCGCAGCGTCGGCCACACCGGTATAGGGGCCGTCGTTGTACGCGCTCACGCGTGCCTGGTCCGCTGGTTTGCCGGAGTGGACAAAGTGGTTGGTGCCCTTGGTGAACGCGCCGGGCACGATGATCGACGTCTCGATGCCCCAGCGGCTCAGCTCGCTGGCGTAGGACACCGCCAGGGAGTCCATTGCCGCCTTGGCCGCGAAGTACGGTGCAAGAAACGGCGGCGTACCCCCACGAGCACTGCTGGATGACACCCACAGCACAAGGCCTTTACCCTGCTTGCGCAAGTACGGCAGCGCCGCACGATTGACTCGCTGGGTACTCAGCACGTTGATGTCGTAGAGCTGGGCGAACTGCTCGGCGGTGAAGGCTTCGGCCGGGCCGAAGGACATATGCCCGGCGTTGTGGATGACCACATCCAGTCGCCCGCAATCGGCGATGATTGCAGCGACGCCGGCTTCTACCGAATCGCTGGAGGCCACATCCAGCTCGACGCTGCGCAGGTCCACCTGGTTGTCCTCGGCATAACGCCGTACCGCGGCCACCTGCGGCGCATTGCGCCCCAGGGTTTCACGCATGCTGGCGTACACCGTGTGGCCGGCGTCGGCCAGGGCACGGGCGGTGAGGGCGCCGAAACCACTGGACGCGCCGGTAATCAGGATAATCGATTTCATGCTGTTGCCTCCGCAAACTCAAGTGGGATTCAGACCAGCCCGCCATTGGCGCGCAGGATTTGCCCGTTGACCCAGCCACCGGCCGGGCTCACCAGAAACGACACCACACGGGCGATATCTTCCGGTTGGCCGAGGCGCTCCAGCGGCGGCATCTTGGCCATGCCCTGGATCTGTTCTTCGCTCTTGCCGTGCAGGAACAATTCGGTGGCGACCGGCCCTGGGGCCACGGCGTTGACGGTGATACGGCGCCCGCGCATTTCCTTGGCGAACACTTGGGTCAAGGACTCCACCGCCGCCTTGCTGGCGATGTACACCGCGTAGCCTGGGAAGTTGAGGCCGACGGTGCTGCTGGAGAAGTTGACGATGCGCCCTCCGTCATTCAGGCGGGTGGCGGCTTCACGCAGGGCGTTGAAAGTGCCACGGGTGTGGATGTCGAAGTTCTGGTTGTAGAGCTCATCGCTGTGCTGGGCCAAGGGCAGCGTCTTGAGGATGCCGGCGTTGTTGATCAGCACATCGACCTTGCCCAACTGGGCTTCGGTCTCGTCGAACAGGCGCTTGATGTCGGTGGGTTTGGCGACGTCGCCCTGGATCGCTATGGCTTGGTGGCCAGCCTGGCGCAGTTCCACCACCAGCTTCGACGCTTCAGTGGCGCTGCTGGCGTAGTTGATTGCCACGGCGTAACCGTCGGCGGCGAGTTGTTTGGCGATGACGGCGCCGATGCCGCGGGAGGCGCCGGTGATGATTGCGACTTGGGTGGTCATGATCAGGGATCCTTGCAGTGGGTGTGGAAGCAGATTCACATGTTTACCCAGGCCGATAAATGCGCGAGAGTTGCCTTGACTGTTCAATAATCGCCAACAATCTGGCCGTAGGAGTGCAGCGTGGATCAAGTCAAAGCCATGAAGGTCTTCGTGCGTATTTATGAGCGTTCCAGCTTCACGCTCGCGGCCGATGACTTGAATCTGCCTCGCGCGACCCTGACCCACACGCTCAACCAATTCGAAGCCTGGCTGGGCACGCGCCTGCTGGAGCGCAGTACCCGTCGCGTGCGCCCGACCCTGGATGGCGAGGCGTATTACCAACGCTGCGTGCAGCTGCTGGCGGAGTTGGAAGAAGCCGAACTGGCGTTTCGCAGCGTGGCGCCCAAGGGCCGTTTGCGCGTGGATTTGCATGGCACCCTGGCCAAGTATTTTGTGGTGCCGGCGCTGCCGCAATTCATGACGCGTTACCCGGACATCGAACTGTCCATCAGCGAGGCGGATCGGTTTGTCGACCTGATCGCCGAAGGCGTGGACTGCGTGCTGCGCGCCGGCACTCTGGGCGACTCCGCGTTGATCGGTCGACGCGTCGCCAACCTGCGCCAGGTGACCTGCGCAAGTCCCGCCTACTTGCGCAAATACGGCGAACCCAAAAGCCTGGCCGAGTTGAGTGAGCACCGTGCGGTGAACTACGTTTCGCGCACCACGGCGAAGCTGTTTCCGTTCGAATTCATGGTGAATGGCGAGTTGCAGGAAGTGAGTATCGAAGGCGCGCTGTCGGTGTTCGGTGCGGAGATTTATTCCGCCAGTGCAGTGGCCGGATTGGGGATTATCCAGTGCCCGCATTACCGCATGGCCGAGTTGATCGAGCAGGGTGTGATGCGCGAGATCCTCCACGAAACACCGCCCCCCTTGATGCCGGTGTCAGTGCTCTACCCGCAGAACCGACACATGTCGCCGAGGGTGCGAGTGTTCGTCGACTGGCTCGCCGAAATTTTCGAAAACGCCGTCTAAGCCGCGTAGTAGAAGGGTTTCATAAATTTAATTTCATCCGTTCACGCTGCGATTTGACGCGTAACTGTCATCTGGCCACTGCGTAATTGTGTGAAGCGTTTGACGCTTTCATTTCAGAACAGTGACGGAGACCAGTAACAATGAAGACGTTGATAAGCCCCATGGTGGGTGCCGCCATGGCGAGCTTTATGCTGTCCGCCCATGCCGATTTCATCGATGACAGCCACGCCGATGTAACCCTGCTCAACCGCTACCTCAACCAGCAGGGGCGTGATGTGGTGAACAGCAACGCCAAGGCTCATAGCATTCGCGATTGGGGCCAGGGGTTCGAGTTCAACTTCAAGTCGGGCTACACCGAAGGCCCGGTGGGTTTTGGTCTGGATCTGCAGGCCTTTTATGGTCTGAAGCTGGATTCCGGAGGCGACCTCAACGACAAGGATCACCAGGGGCGCTACCCCGGCAGCATGTTCCCGCTGGATAACGGAAAATCAGCCGACCAGTTCGGCGTCTTGAGCCCGACCTTCAAGATGCGCTTCGCCAAGGATGAGCTGCGCGTCGGTACGCTGTTTGGCAACAACCCGGTGTTGGCCAACACCGACGGTCGCCTGTACCAGCAGACCAACACCGGTGTGCAACTGGTATCCAAGGACCTCACCGACTTCACCTTCACCGGCGGCGATATCTTCAAGACCAAGATCCGTAATGAAACCGGTGATCAGGGCATGATCACCGCTGGCGGTACCAAAGAAAGCGATCGCTTTCTGTTCGGCGGCGCGGACTACAGCGGCATACAGAACACCACTGTCAGCCTGTGGTACTCCAACCTCGAGGATTACTACCAGCAGTTCTTCCTGGGCGCCAAGCGTCATGATGCATTGTCGGTCGGTGCGATCGATACCGACGTGCGCGTCTTCCGCAGCCTGGGCGTCGGCGCCAACGCCGATGGCGACAAAGACTTTGCCGGTGCCGGCCTCTACGGTGACGGCACCGGCAAGGGTCGCATCAACCAAACCACCGCCAGCCTGCTCGAAAGCTACACGCTGGACGGCCACACCGTCGGCCTGGGCATCCAAAAAAACAGCGGCAACAGTGACTTCCCGTATCTCGATTCCGGCCTGAACAGCGGCGATGCGCGCCAAGGCCCGGGCTCGGGCGCTGACACACCGGCGCTGACCAATATGCAGTTGAACAAATTCCAGCACGCGGGCGAACGCACCTGGCTGGCGCAATACAAATATGATCTCGGCAAGCTCGGTCTTACCGGCCTGACGTTCTCCGCCGCCTACGCCCACGGTGATGACATCCGCACCGCGCAAGGCACGACCAGCGAATGGGAACGTAATATCGCCGTGGCCTATCAAGTACCGACCGGCACCCTCAAAGGCCTGGGTGTTACCTGGAAAAACGCCCACGCCAGCCCGGACATTACCGGTGCCACCGTGCAAGATGAAAACCGCTTTTACGTCAGCTATGTCGTTCCACTCTGGTAGCCAATTGCTGTAAAACGGAAGGGCAGACTTAAGCGATTCAGCCGCTTAAAAGGCCTGGGAATAACCTTATTCCCGGGCCTTATTTGTCCCAAGTTCAAGAGAGGATTCGATGACTTATATTGCTGCCGAAAACCGCTATGAATCTATCCCGTACCGCCGCGTAGGCCGCAGTGGATTGGTGCTGCCGGCACTGTCCCTGGGGCTGTGGCACAACTTTGGCGACAGCACCCCGATCGATACCCAGCGTGCCCTGTTGCGCACCGCATTCGACCTGGGCATCAACCACTTCGATCTGGCCAACAACTACGGCCCACCCTACGGTAGCGCCGAGATCAATTTCGGACGTTTGCTGCGCGAAGATTTCAAGCAATACCGCGACGAACTGATCATCTCCAGCAAGGCCGGTTGGGACATGTGGCCCGGTCCTTACGGTCAGGGCGGCGGTTCGCGCAAATACGTGCTGGCTAGTCTGGACCAGAGCCTGCAACGCCTGGGCGTGGATTATGTGGATATCTTCTACTCCCACCGCTTCGACGCCGACACTCCACTGGAAGAAACCGCCAGCGCCCTGGCCACCGCAGTGCAACAGGGCAAGGCGCTGTATATCGGCATTTCGTCCTACTCCGGGGTCAAAACCCGCGAAATGGCCGCGCTGCTCACAGAGTGGAAAGTGCCGCTGCTGATCCACCAGCCGGCCTACAACCTGCTTAACCGCTGGGTAGAAAAAGACCTGCTGGACACCACCGAAGAGCTCGGCACCGGTGTCATTGCGTTCACGCCGCTGGCCCAGGGACTGCTGACCGACAAGTACCTCAATGGGGTACCGGCCGACGCGCGGGTGAATCGCCCGGGTGGCGGTTCGTTGCAGGCCAAGCACTTGTCCGAAGCCAACCTTGCTCATGTACGTGCGTTGAACGAAATCGCTCAGCGTCGCGGCCAAAGCCTGGCGCAACTGGCCCTGGCGTGGACCCTGCGTGATCCGCGGGTGACCAGTGCGTTGATCGGCGCAAGTCGGCCCGAGCAGATTATCGAGAACGTCGGTGCGTTGAAGAATTTGAGCTTCAGCGCTGAAGAGCTGGCGGAGATTGATCGGTTTGCGCAGGAAGGCGGGATCAACTTGTGGGAAAAGCCATCTACTGCTGAATAACCTCACCGATAAACCCTGTAGGAGTCGACAAGCCGGCTCCTACAGTAGTGGGCGGGGTCAGAAGGGGACGTCGCCCAGGATGGTCGCGCGATGCATCACCCGTCGCTGTGGCCGGTAGTCGTCCACCGCGTAATGCTGCGTCACGCGGTTATCCCAGAACGCCACATCATTTTCCTGCCAGCGCCAGCGGATGGTGAATTCCGGACGTGTCGCGTGGGCGAACAAGAGCTTCAGGATCGCTTCACTTTCCGCCGGCTCAAGCTCATTGATCTTGGTGGTAAACCCATCACTCACGAATAGCGACTTGCGCCCACTCACTGGATGCGTGCGCACTACCGGGTGCGACAGCGGAGGGTTTTTCTTGCGGGTTTCTTCCCAGCGCGCGAGGTCTTCGGCGGTGTTGCCAAAGCGCTCCAGCGGGAAGGACTTGGTGAAGTCATGGGTCGCCGTCAGCCCGTCGAGCAAGCGCTTCAAAGGCTCGGACAGTGCCTCATACGCGGCAATGCCGCTGGCCCACAACGTATCGCCGCCAAACGCCGGCAGCAGCTTGGCGCTGAGTACCGCGCCGAGTGCCGGGGTGGGCAGGAACGTCACGTCGGTGTGCCACACGGCGTTGTCGCGCACGTCGGTGACGGCGGTGTCGAGGATCAGCACTTCGGGCTGTTCCGGCACGTTGGGGTAGATCGGGTGGATATGCAGGTCACCGAAATTCGCCGCGAACCGCGCCTGTTGTTGCGGGTTGATTTCCTGGCCGCGGAAGAACAGCACCGAGTGGGTGAGCAACGCCTGCTCGATGGCGTTGCGCTGTTCGAGGTTCAGCGGCTGGGTGATATCGACGCCACTGATCTGGGCGCCCAGGGCGGTGCTTAATGGGGTAACGGTCAGGCTGCTCATGCTGTTCTCACTCAATGTGCCTGGCCATGCCAAGGCACTAATCTACGCTGCAGGGCACGCAAGCCCATTTCCATGGCGAAGGCGATCAGGGCGATCACCAGAATGCCCAGTACCACCACGTCGGTGACCAGGAACTGCGCCGCCGATTGCACCATGAAGCCCAGGCCGCTGGTGGCGGCGATCAGCTCGGCTGCGACCAGGGTCGACCAGCCCACACCCAGGCCGATGCGCACACCGGTGAGGATGTCGGGCAGCGCGCTCGGCAGGATCACATGGCGAATCAACTGGGCGCGGGTGGCCCCCAGCGATTGCGCGGCACGTAATTTGGCGGGGTCGACAGTGCGTACGCCGGTCGCAGTGGCGATGGCAATCGGCGCAAAGATCGCCAGGTAAATCAGCAGCACCTTGGACAACTCACCGATGCCGCACCAGATCACGATCAACGGCAGGTAGGCCAACGGCGGGATCGGTCGGTAGAACTCGATCAGCGGGTCGAGAATACCGCGGGCAATACGATTGGCGCCGATGGCGATGCCCACCGGCACGGCGGTCAGCACGGCAAAGCCCAGGCCCAGGCCGATGCGGCTGAGGCTCGCGCCCAGGTGCTGCCACAAGGTGGAGTCCATATAGCCGGTGGTCGCCAGCAACCAGCCTTTTTGCAGCACGGCGGATGGCGGCGGCAGGAACAGCGGTTCGATCAAGCCGGTGGCGGTCACGGCCCACCAGATGGCCAGCAAGGCGACCAGGGTCAGCAGGCTGATCCAGCGCGTGCTCAGGCTGCGACGTACCGGGATAACCGCGTGCGTCACCGATTTGGTGGCGGTGGCGGGAAGTTCGTAGCTGCTCATGCGGACACCTGCCGTTGGGAGAACACCTTGCCCAGCACGTGCTCGCGGGTTTCGATAAAGCGCGGGTCGGACTTGATTGCCCGCGCCGACTCACCGGCGGCGTAGCGTTGCCCAAAGTCCAGGCTCAGGCGCTCGACGATCTGACCTGGGTTGGGCGCCAGCAAAATCAGTTCGGTGGCGAGAAATACCGCCTCTTCGATGTCATGGGTGATCAGGAACACCGGCTTGGCCGTGCGCCGCCAGACTTGCAGCAACAGCTCCTGCATTTGTTCGCGGGTGAAGGCATCGAGGGCGCCGAAGGGTTCGTCCATCAGCAACACGCGCGGGTCGGCCGCGAGGGCGCGGGCCAGGCCCACACGTTGTTTCTGGCCGCCGGACAGTTGCCAGATACGACGGCTGTCGAAACCCGCCAGATCCACCAGGGCAAGCATTTCGCGTGCACGCACCTCACGTTGTGCCTTGGGCACACCGGCCAGTTCGAGACCGAAACCGACATTGGCCAGTACGTCCTGCCAGGGCAGCAGGGCGTCGTCCTGGAACACCACGCCACGTTCGGCGCTGGGCCCTTTGACCGGCACGCCGTCCAGGGTGATACGCCCGGCAGAGGGTTCGACGAAACCGGCAATCAGGTTCAACAGCGAGGTCTTGCCACTGCCGGAAGGGCCGAGGGCCACCAGCAATTGCCGGGGCCCAAGGTCGAGTGAAATGTCAGCCAGTACCGGTTCTGTGGCGCCTGGGTACTGTGCGCTGATGCGCTCCAGTTGTAGCAAGGCCATCGCAATAAACTCCCGATCAGTTGGTGATGAATTTGGCGCTGATGTAAGGGGCGTAGTCCGGCAGGACGGCGTCGACTTTGCCTTGTTCCTTGAGGAACGTCGCGGTGTCGGTCACGGCCTTGGTGGTCGGTGCGCCCAGCAGGGTTACCTGATCGGCGGCCAGCGGGTAGACGTTGCCTTGCAGCAGCAGCGGGATGTCACTGGCCTTGGCGCCAGAGAGTTTCACCAGCTTGTCGACGTTGCCTTTATCGGCCAGCCAGGCTTGTGGGTCTTTGCGGTAGGCGGCGTAGGCATCCAGGGTCACTTTGGCGAACGCACTGACGATTTCCGGGTGCTTTTCGGCGAAGTCTTTACGCACGATCCAGGCATCGAAGGTCGGTGCGCCGAGCTTGGCCAGTTCACCGGAGGTGATCAGCACTTTGCCGTTTTCCTTGGCCACGCCCAGGGCCGGGTCCCATACGTAGGTGGCGTCGATGTCGCCGCGCTTCCAGGCGGCGATGATTGCCGGTGGCGCGAGGTTGAGGATGGTCACCTTGGAAGGGTCGATATTCCAATGCTTCAGCGCAGCGAGCAGGCTGTAATGCCCGGTGGAGACGAATGGCACGGCGATCTTTTTGCCGATCAGGTCCTGCGGGCTATTGATGCCTGAACCGTCGCGCGCCACCAAGGCTTCGGCGCCGCCGATCTGGGTGGCGACGAGGAAGGTTTCCACCGGCACTTTGCGGGTAACGGCCGCGGTCAGCGGGCTGGAGCCGAGGTAGCCGATCTGCACGTCGCCGGAGGCAATGGCGGCGATGATGTCTGCACCATTGTCGAATTTGCGCCAGTTGATCTTGGCTTGGGTGGCTTTCTCGTAAGCACCGTCAGCCTGGGCGACTTTGGCCGGGTCTACGGTGGTCTGGTAAGCGACGGTTACATCCGCCGCCTGGGCAAACAGGCTGGCACCGGCCAGGGACAACGCCGCCAGAAGGCGCAGTGGGGTTGAACGTTTCAAGGGGAAGCTCCTCAATCAGGCGGCCGAGGATCGGCGTGTGAGGAGACTAAATGATCTAAGAATCCGAAAATAAATAACCTTTTCGAATTAGCTTAAAACTGTAGTAGCGAGCTTGCTCGCGAAAAACGTTAACGATGACGCGTTCAGCCTGAATGAACGCGGTGTTCTTGAGTTTTTCGCGAGCAAGCTCGCTCCTGCAGAGGGCTGCGCGGGTTCTTAGTTACTGATGGCGAGGATGCTGGCCTGGTAGGAGCCCACAAACACATCGAAGTCGCCTACTTCGTTCTGCTCCAGCTCCGCCTGCTGTGCCAGCGATGTGCGTGCCAGCTCCTCGAAGCGCGCCTGCTCCTCGGCCGGCAACGGCTCCTTGCGGAAGTGTTCGGCATGCAGCTGGCTCTGGTGCAGGGAGAATTGCGCAAAACTCTCTTTACGTTCGGCCATTGCCGCCAACACCTGGGCCGATGGCGTCAGGGACGGATCCTTGACCTTCGCCAGTTGGGCGTCCAGCGCCTGGCTGTGCTCGGTGATGCCGTGGCTTTCATCCAGCAGCGCGGCCAACGGCGCAATCTTCTCCAGCAACTCGGTGGCCCATTCCCTCATGTCCACCGGTGCCCCGTCACGCTGCAACTGCAGGCCCGGTCGACGGCCTTCCTTGACCACGCTGAGGAAGTTGGACGTAGCGTTGCCGCACTCGTTGTTGGCGAACAGCGGGCTGTCGTTCAGGGCGCAGTACAGCAGGAAGGCGTCGAGGAAACGCGACTCCGGCAGGTCGATACCCATCGGCAGGAACGGGTTTATGTCCAGGCAGCGCACTTCGATGTACTGGATGCCACGGGCCATCAGCGCCTGGATCGGCCTCTCGCCGGTGTAGGTCACACGCTTGGGGCGAATGTTGGAGTAGTACTCGTTTTCGATCTGCAGGATGTTGGTGTTGAGCTGAACCCACTCACCGTCCTTGTGGGTGCCGACTTCGACGTACGGGGCGTAGGGTGTTGCCACCGCTGTGCGCAGGCTGTCGGTGTAGCTGGCCAGGTCGTTGTAGCACGGCGTGAGTCCGGCCTGGGCGTTGCTCTGGTAACCTAGGTCGCTCATGCGCAGGCTGGTGGCGTACGGCAGGTAAAGGGTGTCGGCGTCCAGTACTTCCAACTGGTGCGAGCGACCACGCAGGAAACCGGCATCCAGAGCCGGCGAGGCACCGAACAGGTACATCAGCAGCCAGCTGTAGCGGCGGAAGTTGCGGATCAGCGCGATGTAGGCATTGGACTGGTAATCGCGGTCGGTGCCGACGAATCCTTCGGTCTCCTTGAGCAAAGGCCACAACTGTTCCGGCAGGGAAAAATTGTAGTGAATGCCGGCAATGCACTGCATGGTCTTGCCATAACGCAACGCCAGGCCCTTGCGGTACACGTACTTGAGCTGTCCGATATTGGAGGTGCCGTAGTAGGCAATCGGAATGTCTTCCTCGGCCGGCAACGGGCACGGCATCGAGGGACTCCACAGGTATTCGCTGCCGAGCTTGGTGTAGGCAAACCGATGGATCTTGTCCAGGCTGCTCAGGGTATCGGCCGGGTTGGGCAGGGCGGGAGTGATGAACTCCAGCAGCGATTCCGAGTAGTCGGTGGTGATCTGTTCGTGGGTCAGCGCAGCGCCCAGGGCTTCAGGGTGGGGCGTTTGCGCCAGGCGACCTTCACCTGTGACACGTAGGCATTCGCGCTCGATGCCATGCAGGCACTGCTCTAGCAGGGAGAGGTGTTCGCGCTTGCCGAGCAAAGCCAGGCGGCGGTTGAGAAGTTCGCTCAAGTTGGATTCCTTCACGCGTCAGTCGCCCCAATATGGGGGTGGGCAGGACGGTCTACAAGGGTGAAGTTAAAACTGGCGTGATCGCCTGGTTTAGAGTCGATCTGACCCGATCAGTAAAAGCCGACTTCACTCCATGAGTTGGGCTATAGCGCGGCAAGAAAATTCCGACGCTGTTATCGCAGCGCCGAAATTAACTCAAATCGAGGGTGGGGAGCTATAGGGCAGCGAACGTGCCTTGTGCTTTTGCGACTAATCTTTCTTCCTGATACACATCCGCTTCGACCACCAGTGTGCGTCGACCCGCGTGGATCACCCGGGCGGTACACAGCACGTCACCGTCAGACACGGCGCGGATGTAATTGATTTTGCACTCGATGGTCGCACTCTGCTGGTCAAAGCCATGGGCGCTGGAACAGGCCAGCCCCATCGTAATGTCTACCAGGCTGAAGATCGCCCCGCCATGGAGCTTGCCTGCGCGGTTGCGCAGTTGCGGCTCCAGGGTCAGGGCCACCTCGGCAACGCCCTCGTCGAGGCGTTGCAGGCGGCAGCCGATCAGCTCGCTGAACGCGCTCTGGGTCAAGCCCGCCGGGATTTCCATCAGCGTTTCTTCAACTGCTTGGCATTGGCGAACAGTGACGCCATGGCATTGTTGCTTGGTGCGGCAGTGGCGGTTTCCTTGCGCGGCGCGTTGTTCTGCGACTGGCGCGGCGCCGAGCCGGGGCGGGCACCACGGGCGCCGTCGATTTTCTCACCTGGGGTGTCGCTCATGCGCATCGACAGGCCGACGCGTTTACGCGGGATGTCGACTTCCATGACCTTGACCTTGACCACGTCACCGGCTTTCACCGCTTCGCGTGGATCTTTGATGAATTTCTCCGAAAGCGCGGAAATATGCACCAAGCCGTCCTGATGCACGCCGATATCCACAAAAGCGCCAAAGTTGGTCACGTTGGTGACCACGCCTTCGAGGATCATGCCCGGTTGCAGATCCTTGAGGTCTTCGACACCGTCCTGGAACTCGGCGGTCTTGAACTCGGGACGTGGGTCGCGGCCAGGTTTTTCCAGTTCCTGCAGGATGTCGGTGATGGTCGGCACACCGAATGTTTCATCGGTGTACTTCTTTGGGTCCAGGCGCTTGAGGAATGCCGCGTCGCCGATCAGCGAGCGGATGTCACGGTTGGTCTCGGCGGCGATGCGCTGCACCAGCGGGTAGGCTTCCGGGTGGACCGCGGAGGCGTCCAGCGGGTTGTCACCGTTCATCACGCGCAGGAAGCCGGCGGCTTGTTCGAAGGTTTTTTCACCCAGGCGTGCGACCTTTTTCAGCGCCGCACGGGTTTTGAATGCACCGTTTTCATCGCGGTGGGTGACGATGTTCTGCGCCAGGGTGGCGTTGAGGCCGGAGATACGCGCCAGCAACGCTACGGAGGCGGTATTCACGTCTACGCCCACGGCGTTCACGCAGTCTTCTACTACCGCGTCCAGACCGCGCGCCAGTTTCAGTTGCGACACGTCGTGCTGGTACTGGCCGACGCCGATGGATTTAGGGTCGATTTTCACCAATTCGGCCAGCGGATCCTGCAGGCGGCGGGCGATGGACACAGCGCCACGGATCGACACGTCGAGGTCCGGGAATTCCTTGGACGCCAGTTCCGACGCCGAATAGACCGAAGCGCCGGCCTCGGAAACCATGACCTTGGTCATCTTCATCGCTGGGTATTTTTTGATCAGCTCGGCGGCCAGTTTATCGGTTTCGCGGCTGGCAGTGCCGTTGCCGATGGCAATCAGGTCCACCGCGTGCTTGGCACACAACGCGGCCAGGATCGCCAGGGTCTGGTCCCACTTGTTGTGGGGTACGTGGGGGTACACGGTGGCGTGGTCCAGCAGCTTGCCGGTGGCGTCGACCACGGCGACCTTGCAACCGGTGCGCAGGCCCGGGTCCAGGCCCAGCGTCGCGCGCGGGCCTGCCGGGGCGGCCAGCAACAGGTCGTGCAGGTTGTGGGCGAACACGTTGATCGCCTCGGTTTCAGCGCCGTCGCGCAGTTCACCCAGCAGGTCGGTTTCCAGGTGGGTGTAGAGCTTGACCTTCCAGGTCCAGCGCACGACTTCACCGAGCCATTTGTCCGCAGGACGATTCTGGTTCTGGATGCCGAATTGTTGACCGATCATGCCTTCGCACGGGTGCATGGTGCCCGGCAGTTCGTCGCCGACTTTCAGCGCGGTGCTGAGAATGCCTTCGTTGCGCCCACGGAAAATGGCGAGTGCACGGTGGGACGGCATGCTTTTGAGCGGTTCGTCGTGCTCGAAGTAATCGCGGAACTTGGCGCCTTCTTCCTCTTTGCCGGCGATGACGCGGGCGCTGAGCGTGGCTTCCTGCTTGAGGTAAGTGCGCAGTTTTTCCAGCAGGCTGGCGTCTTCGGCGAAGCGCTCCATCAGGATGTACTTGGCGCCTTCAAGGGCGGCCTTGACGTCGGCGACGCCTTTGTCGGCGTTGACGAAGCGGGCCGCTTCAGTGTCCGGCGTCAGCGACGGGTCGTTGAACAGACCGTCGGCCAAGTCCCCCAGGCCGGCTTCCAGGGCGATCTGGCCCTTGGTGCGACGCTTCTGCTTGTACGGCAGGTAGAGGTCTTCGAGGCGGGTCTTGGTGTCGGCGAGCTTGATGTCGCGTTCCAATTGTGGGGTCAGCTTGCCCTGTTCTTCGATGCTGGCGAGGATGCTGATGCGCCGTTCGTCGAGTTCTCGCAAGTAGCGCAAGCGCTCTTCCAGGTGGCGTAGTTGGGTGTCGTCGAGGCTGCCGGTCACTTCTTTCCGGTAACGGGCGATGAAGGGCACCGTGGAGCCTTCGTCCAGTAGAGCGACGGCCGCTTCGACCTGTTGTGGGCGTACGCCGAGTTCCTCGGCGATGCGGCTGTTGATGCTGTCCATAAAACCACCTGAAATTCTTGAAAGCAGCTTGCCGGCCCGGAAAACAAGGCTTGCAAGGCTGGTTGAGCGGCCCGACTGGGGCCGCTGCCTGGGTCGATAGGCAGCCTATTGACCCTCGAAATTGAAAAAATCACGACAAGCGAATGAAAAAAAGCCCGGCAGTAAACGGTAACGATCTGACGTTGCCCCGCACGAAGGCGCCGCATTATAACCAGCGTTCCGACCTTGGGTGGTAACGCGCCGGTGGTCGCCGCACGCGGGTTCGCTGGCGGCAGAGGAAAAATCTGCTAACAATGCACACGGTGCGTATAACGGCACCTAAGCCATAATGCGCGCCGAGATAAGAGGAGCATCCAATGAGCAGCACTGTACAAACTGCTGAAGGCGAAAAAATTCTCATCGTTGATGACGATCCGGGGCTGAGCAGCCTGCTGGAGCGCTTCTTCAACTCCAAAGGCTATCGCGCCCGCGCGGTGCCGAACACCGAGCAGATGGATCGTCTGCTGGGGCGCGAGGTGTTCAACCTGGTCGTCCTCGACCTGATGTTGCCCGGCGAAGACGGTCTTACCGCCTGCAAGCGCCTGCGTGGCGCGAACAACCAGATTCCAATCATCATGCTGACCGCCAAGGGCGATGAGCTGAGCCGCATCAAGGGCCTTGAGCTGGGCGCTGATGATTACCTGGCCAAGCCGTTCAACCCGGACGAGTTGATGGCCCGGGTCAAGGCCGTATTGCGCCGCCAGGCTCCGCCGGTACCGGGCGCCCCAGGCAGCGAGGACGAAAGCGTCACCTTTGGTGACTACGAATTGTCGCTGGCCACCCGTGAGCTCAAGCGTGGCGATGAAGTGCACATGCTGACCACCGGCGAATTCGCAGTACTCAAGGCGTTGGTGATGAACGCGCGCCAACCGTTGACCCGCGACAAGCTGATGAACCTGGCCCGTGGCCGGGAGTGGGATGCCCTGGAGCGTTCCATCGACGTGCAGATCTCCCGTCTGCGCCGGATGATCGAGCCTGATCCGTCCAAGCCGCGGTATATCCAGACGGTGTGGGGCGTGGGTTATGTGTTCGTGCCGGATGGCAATAAAACCAGTTGACCGATGATTTGCAGGGACGGGTATTTCGGCGTTTGGCTCCATGAGGGTCAACGGGATGCCCGGCGTCTGCAATTCTGCGAGCGCCCTTCGTTCCTGCAAGGTATCTAGCTGTCTTCTATGAAAACCCCGCTGTGGTTCCCGCAAAGTTTCTTTTCCCGCACGCTCTGGCTGGTGCTGATCGTCGTTCTGTTTTCCAAGGCACTCACGCTGGTTTATCTGTTGATGAACGAAGACGTGCTGGTGGATCGGCAATACAGTCACGGCGTCGCGCTGACCCTGCGTGCCTATTGGGCTGCCGATCCGGAGAACCGCGAGAAGATCGCCAAGGCTGCGACATTGGTTCGCGTGGCGGGCGCGGGTGTGCCGGAGGGCGAGCAGCACTGGCCCTACAGTGAGATCTACCAGCGACAGATGCAGGCCGAGCTGGGTGATGACACCGAGGTGCGGCTGCGCATGCATGTGTCACCCGCGCTATGGGTGAGGGCGCCCAGCCTGGGTCAGGACTGGCTGAAAGTACCGCTTTATCCGCACCCGCTGCGGGGGCAGAAGATCTGGAACGTGCTGGGTTGGTTCCTGGCCATTGGTTTGCTTTCTACCGCATCCGCCTGGATTTTCGTCCGTCAGCTCAACCAGCCCCTGAAACGTCTGGTGTTCGCTGCTCGCCAACTGGGGCAGGGGCGTAGCGTGCGTCTGCCGGTCAGCGATACGCCCAGTGAAATGACCGAGGTGTACAGCGCGTTCAACCAGATGGCGGAGGACGTCGAACAGGCAGGACGCGAACGCGAACTGATGCTGGCGGGCGTATCCCATGACCTGCGCACGCCATTGACGCGCTTGCGGCTGTCCCTGGAGTTGATGGGCAGCCATAACGACCTGACGGATGACATGGTCCGCGACATCGAGGATATGGACGCGATTCTTGATCAGTTCCTGGCGTTTATTCGGGACGGGCGAGATGAAGTGGTTGAAGAGGTCGACCTCACGGACCTGGTGCGTGAAGTCGTGGCCCCTTACAACCAGAACGGCGAGCAGGTGCGCATGCGTCTGGAACCGATCCAACCGTTTGCGCTGCGCAGGGTGTCGATGAAGCGTCTGCTGAATAACCTTATCGGCAACGCTTTGCATCACGCCGGTTCAGATGTGGAAGTGGCGGCCTATGTGTCCGGCGACAGCGCCGCGCCCTATGTGGTGCTGAGCGTGATGGATCGGGGGACGGGTATCGACCCGGCGGAGCTGGAAGGTATCTTCAACCCCTTCACCCGTGGCGATCGTGCCCGTGGGGGCAAAGGCACTGGCCTGGGGCTGGCGATCGTGCGGCGGATTGCCTCGATGCACGGTGGCAATGTCGAGCTGCGTAATCGTGAGGAAGGTGGCCTGGAGGCACGAGTGCGCCTGCCGCTTGGCTTGATGCTGCCCAGGGACGCGGTATAGGTGTAGGAGCAGCTACAAGCTACAAGCTACAAGCTACAAGCCACAAGAAAAAGCAGCCTGCCTTTCTCTTGCAGCTTGCAGATTGCAGCTGCTTCATTACCCCTTCCCTTTGGTCCTGGTCATATTCGGCCCGCCATTCTTCTCCAGATGCTGAATGATGATCCCCGCCACATCCTTGCCCGTGGTGGTCTCGATGCCTTCCAGGCCCGGGGACGAGTTCACCTCCATCACCAGCGGCCCATGGTTGGAGCGCAGGATATCCACACCCGCCACGCTCAACCCCATCACCTTGGCTGCGCGCAACGCGGTCATGCGTTCTTCCGGGGTGATCTTGATCAGGCTGGCGCTGCCGCCACGGTGCAGGTTGGAACGGAACTCCCCTGGCTTGGCCTGGCGCTTCATCGCCGCAATCACCTTGTCGCCCACCACGAAGCAGCGGATATCCGCGCCACCGGCTTCCTTGATGTATTCCTGCACCATGATGTTCTGCTTGAGGCCCATGAATGCCTCGATCACTGATTCCGCCGCCGTCGCCGTTTCACACAGCACTACGCCGATGCCCTGGGTGCCTTCCAGCACCTTGATCACCAGCGGCGCGCCGTTGACCATGTCGATCAGGTCGGGGATGTCGTCCGGTGAGTGAGCAAAACCGGTGACCGGCAGGCCAATGCCTCGACGCGAGAGCAATTGCAGCGAACGCAGCTTGTCCCGAGAGCGTGCGATGGCTACCGATTCATTAAGGGGAAATACCCCCATCATTTCGAACTGGCGCAACACCGCGCAGCCGTAGAAAGTGACCGAGGCACCGATACGTGGGATCACCGCATCAAACCCTTCCAGCGGCTTGCCCCTGTAATGGATCTGTGGCTTGTGGCTGGCAATGTTCATGTAGGCTCGCAACGTGTCGATCACCACCATTTCATGGCCACGTTCGGTGCCGGCCTCAACCAGGCGGCGGGTGGAATACAGACGCGGGTTTCGCGACAGCACAGCAATCTTCATGCAGCACCTGGGACAGAAATAGTTGAGACCGGGAACACCGGCTTGTCTTGAACGTACTTGATGCCGGGATTGACCACCAACTGGCCGTCAATCAGCGCCTTGGAACCGAGCAACAGGCGATAACGCATGGCCTTGCGGCAGGCCAGGGTGAACTCCACCCGCCACACCCGGTCACCCAGCGCCAACGTAGTGCTGATCACGTAACGTACCTGCGCATGCCCGTTGGAACTCTTGATGGTCTTCATCGTCACCAGGGGCGCTTCGCAACGGCGGTGACGCAGTTGCACAACGCTGCCCAGGTGCGCGGTAAAACGAACCCATTTTTCACCGTCACGCTCGAACGGCTCGATATCGGTGGCATGCAGGCTGGAGGTGCTGGCGCCGGTGTCGATCTTCGCACGCAGGCCCGCCACCCCCAAGTCGGGAAGGGCCACCCACTCACGCAGACCCACAACGGTCAAATGGTCAAATGTCTTCAATATAGGTAACCGGTCAGTTCGCCCAGGCGTGAGGGGGAACCTCGGCCAGGGCTTTGAATGCGGGCTTGGCGAACCAGAAGCCTTGCATCAGAAATATTCCACAGTCGGACAAGAAGTCGCGCTCGCCGGCACTTTCAATGCCTTCGGCGATGACGGTAACCCCCAACTGCTCACAAATTGTGACAATCCCGTGGACGATCACCTGACGGACACGATCCTGGTCGACGTCGCGGATCAGCGCCATGTCGAGTTTTATCAAGTCAGGTTGGAAATCGGCCAGCAGATTCAGCCCCGAATAGCCCGCGCCGAAATCGTCGATGGCGGTCTTAAAGCCGAATTCGCGATATTCACGCAGAATATTCGTCAAATGGCGATAGTTATCTACATGCTCGCTTTCAAGTGTCTCGAAAATCAGCTGGTTGATTGGAAAGTTGTGTAACCGAGCCGCTTCCAGGGTACTGCGTATACACAGTTCTGGCCGATAGACGGCATTAGGCATGAAGTTGATGGACAGGTGAGTCTGCATCCCCAGTGCGGCTGCGCCGGCAATCGCCTGGGTACGGCAACGCTGGTCGAAGCGGTAGCGGTTGCTCTCATTGACCTGTTTCAGTATGGACAGCGCTCCTTCGCCATTGACCCCGCGCACCAGGGCTTCGTTGGCAAAAATGGAGTGATCGCGAAGGTCTACGATAGGCTGGTAGGCGAAATCGAAGTCGAAACCCAGCGGCTCGCTTTGCTGGCAGCCCACGCAACGTTGGTCAGGCGAGGTGAGTGAAGTGGGGAAGTCGGTCACGGCGTGTCCTCGCGAAAACAGGGTGCTACCTGGCGTATCTTAGGTGAGCCTTGGGGTTTATGCGTCGAAGGGATTCAACGTTAAAGTTGCGACATTTTTCAGCGCGAGGAATTCAAGTGGCTCAAAAGCAGGAAGAGGAAGAAAAAGTCCGTTTGGACAAATGGTTATGGGCTGCACGCTTTTACAAGACCCGTGCCCTGGCCAAGGCTGCCATCGAGAGTGGCAAGGTGCATCACCGTGGTGAGCGCTGCAAACCGGGCAAGGAGCCGCGCGTGGGTGATGAGTTCCAGATTCGTACCGGTTTTGATGAAAAGACCATTGTGGTTCAAGCACTTTCCATTGTCCGTCGTGGCGCGCCCGAAGCTCAGGCGTTGTATGTCGAGACTGATGCGAGTATCGCCAAGCGTGAGAACGCGGCGGCAATGCGCAAGGCGGGGGCCATGGGGGTGACTACCGATGGGAAGCCGAGCAAGAAGCAACGCCGCGATCTGTTCAAGTTCCGTGGCGGTGGCGGCGATGAATAAAGTCGCCGGTAATCGCCTGGGGCTTCACTTGGCTTGGAACAAACCAGGATTGTTCATAAACTGCGTCATCTTCGCGTCACTATTCTTCAACTCAGATACCCAGACCTATGACTGATCTACCGGATACCGACTTCACCCAACGCTTCATCTTCGACGAGACCGATGCCCGCGGCGAACTGGTCTCATTGGAGCGCAGCTATGCCGAAGTCCTCGCCAAGCATCCCTATCCGGAGCCGGTCGCGCAACTGCTCGGAGAGCTTATGGCGGCGGCGGCGCTGCTGGTGGGCACCATGAAATTCGACGGTTTGCTGATCCTGCAGGCGCGTTCCGAAGGCCCGATTCCACTGCTGATGATCGAGTGCTCCAGTGAGCGCGACATCCGTGGCCTGGCCCGTTACGACGCTGACCTGATCGCCCCGGACGCGGCCCTGGCCGACCTGATGCCCAATGGTGTATTGGCGCTCACCGTCGACCCGACCGAGGGCCAGCGCTATCAGGGGATTGTCGACCTTGATGGTGAAACCCTGTCGGACTGCTTCACCAACTATTTCGTGATGTCCCAGCAAATCGGTACGCGTTTCTGGCTTAAAGCCGATGGCAAGCGTGCCCGTGGCCTGTTGCTGCAACAACTGCCGGCCGACCGTATCAAGGACGACGACGACCGCGCCGAAAGCTGGCGCAACCTCACCGCCCTGGCCGGCACGCTGACCACCGAGGAGTTGCTGGCGCTGGACAACGAAACCATCCTGCACCGTCTCTACCACGAAGAGGCCGTGCGGTTGTTCGATGCACAAAGCCTGCGCTTCCATTGCAGTTGCTCCCGCGAGCGCTCGGCCAATGCCCTGGTCAGCCTGGGCCTTGAAGATGCACAGAATCTGGTGGTGGAACATGGCGGCAATATTGAGATCGACTGCCAGTTCTGCAACCAGCGCTACCTGTTCGATGCGGCTGATGTAGCCCAACTGTTCGCTGGCGCGGGCATCGACACCCCTTCCGACACCCGCCACTAAAACGTTTAAGCACAGGTAAATCACCTGACAAACGCCGGATTAGCGCAGTTCTGACGGGAGGGCCCTACTCTTTTTGGGCTTTTCTGGCATAATCCGGCCCACTTTTTTCGCGGTAGTAGTGCGCAACTTTCTACTACAAAACGTTTGGAGCACTCGGCTACAGGCCGACGGGGAACCTCATGACGCAAGCCAATAACGCTGTATACACCGATCTGAGTGTTGATGATCTGGTCAAAGAAGCCCTGCAGCGCGGTGAAGGCGTGCTTGCCGATACTGGCGCGCTGGTCGTAGAAACCGGTCACCGCACCGGCCGTTCGCCAGTCGATCGTTTCATCGTTGAAGAGCCTTCCACCCAGGACGCCATCGCCTGGGGCCCGATCAACCGCAAGTTCCCGGCCGACAAGTTCGATGCCCTGTGGGCTCGTGTCGAAGCCTTCAACAATGCGCAAGAGCATTTCGTTTCCCACGTTCACGTAGGTGCTGCGCAAGAGCACTACCTGGCTGTGAAAATGACCACCCAGACTGCCTGGCAGAACCTGTTTGGTCGTTGCCTGTTCATCAACCCGGCCCAGTACAACCCGGCCGGTCGTGAAGAGTGGCAGGTGCTTAACGTGGCCAACTTCGAGTGCGTGCCAGAGCGTGACGGCACCAACTCCGACGGTTGCGTGATCCTCAACTTCGCACAGAAAAAAGTGCTGATCGCCGGCATGCGTTACGCCGGTGAAATGAAGAAAGCCATGTTCTCGGTGCAGAACTTCCTGCTGCCGGCCTCCGACGTACTGCCGATGCACTGCGCCGCCAACATCGGTGAAGCAGGCGACGTGACCCTGTTCTTCGGTCTGTCGGGCACTGGTAAAACCACCCTGTCCGCCGACGAAAGCCGTTACCTGATCGGTGACGACGAACACGGCTGGGGCGAAGGCGTGGTGTTCAACATCGAAGGCGGTTGCTATGCCAAGTGCATCGACTTGTCCGAGAAGAACGAGCCGGTTATCTGGAAAGCCATCAAGCACGGCGCGGTGCTCGAAAACGTCGTGATCGACGACGCCAAGCACGCCGACTACGCTGATGTCAGCCTGACCCAGAACAGCCGCGCAGCCTATCCGCTGGAGCACGTTGCCAAGCGTTCCGAGAAGAACCTGGGCGGCGAGCCAAACGCTGTGATCTTCCTGACCTGCGACCTGACCGGCGTCCTGCCGCCAGTGTCCATCCTCAGCGAAGAGCAAGCGGCCTACCACTTCCTGTCCGGCTACACCGCTCTGGTGGGCTCGACCGAAATGGGTTCCGGCAGCGGCATCAAGTCGACCTTCTCCACCTGCTTCGGCGCGCCGTTCTTCCCACGCCCGGCCGGTGAATACGCAGAACTGCTGATCAAGCGCATCCGTGGCTTCGGCTCCAAGGTCTACCTGGTCAACACCGGCTGGACCGGCGGTGGCTACGGCGTCGGCAAACGCTTCAACATCCCGACCACTCGCGGTGTGATCGCAGCGATCCAGAGCGGCGCGTTGATTGGTGCGCAAACCGAGCACCTCGACACCATCAATCTCGACGTGCCATTAGCCGTACCGGGCGTTGAAACCGGTCTGTTGAACCCGCGTAACACGTGGGCCGACAAGGCTGCGTACGACGAAGCGGCGAAAGCGCTGGCCGGCCTGTTCATCGAGAACTTCAAGAAGTTTGAAGTGAGCGATGCGATCAAGGCTGCGGGTCCGAAGTTGTAAGATTCGCTTGTTGTGAAAAAGCCGCCTCTAGTAGGCGGCTTTTTTTTAGTAGCCAAGAATATCTTTAGTGTGGCTCTTTGGCCTATGTGAAGGGCTCATTGTGAAAAGATCTATTTTTTCAAAGTCGCAGCTGCTGTTCATATAGCAACATGCAAAACCAAGGCTCCCGTCAACACCAGCACTACGCCCAACACCTGCACCGCCGACAACCGCTCCTTGAAAAACACAAACCCCAGAATCGCCGCGATCCCGCCCGATAATGTACTGATCACCGTCACCACCGACACCGAACCCGCCATCGCCCCCCACGAAAACGCCGAGAATCCACCCAGGTTCATCAGACTTGCCCCGGTCAGCGTCGCGCAGTTTTTCAGCGGTGGGATTTTCAGGCCATCCTTGATCTTCAGCACCATCACCACCAACACGCACAGCCCCACCAGGTAGCCGAGCCAGAGCATGGTGATTGGCCCAAGCGCCGGCAGTGTGTAGCGGCCTTGCAGCCAGAAACTGGTGCCATACAGCAAAGCCGCGAGCATGGCGTAGGCGATGGACAGGCGTGGGTTGTTGTGAGGGACACCGTTGTCCTTGTGAACGCTGGAGAGGATCACGCCGATCACGCACAAAGCGATGCAACCCAGCTGCGTCAGGCTGATGTGCTCACCGTTGGCCCAGGACAGCAAGGTGGTCACCACGCCGTAGGACGTCACGAGCGGCGCGACAATCGCCGCTTTGCCGAGGGCGAAGGCCTTGGACAGCGCGAGGGCGCCGGAGACGGTGAGCAGGGCGGCAGCGATGCCCAGGAACCAGACGTTCAGCGGGGCTCCGAGGGATTTGAACAGGAAGCTTGGGCGAATGACCAGCAGCAGGGTCATGATCAGGAAGCCCAGGGCTTGGCCGAAATACACCGCGCGTTTAACGCCCACGGCTCGGGCGTTGAGGCCCACCAGAAAATCCGTGCCACCCCAGAGCAGGGCGGCCAGCAGGCCCATTATTACGTCCATCTAAGGTCCTTGTGTTTCAGCTCAGGTTTTCCAGCGTCTGCGTGTCCCAGCTGTGGGTCTTGATGGCCAGGTAGAGCATGCCGATGGTCAGCGGCACTTTGTCGCCTCGCCCCTTGGCTCGACGTTTGAGAAATACATCAAATACCGGCGGGTTGAAGTAACGATAAGTGTCGAAATCGCCCAGGTCGAGCGCAAATTCCTGCTCCAGTGCTTCCATCAGTAGTTTGGCCTCGCCGCCGTCGCAACCCAGGTCAAAGTTGATCGAGGTTTGCAGGCGAAGGGTCTTGTGTTCCGGCAGGCCGATTTCTTCGTGCAGCAGTTGCAGGAGTTGCTGCATAACGACGTCTTCGGGGAAGTTGGGGGCGAGGTTCATTGGTAGTGGCACGCGGGAGTGGGTGAGGGAAAGGTGTGTCGTCGGCGAATTTTTCGGGTAAGAAGGCGTTCCAAGCCTAGCAAGAATAGAAGCAGAGGAAGGCGCTGAATGCTGAGGACAATGGCGACGTCGGGAAGACCGAATATCAAGGGCATTGCGCATGGCATGAAGGCTTGGCGGTGATTCAACAGGCAGCACGGGTCAATGTAGGAGTGAGCTTGCTCGCCAAAAACTCAAGAAGGCCGCGTGCCTTCTGGTTTGCCGCGTCATCGTTGAGGATTTCGCTAGCAAGCTCGCTCCTACAGAGGGTGTCGCTTAAATTTGCGGTTGTGCGGGTTGCAGTTGAACGTGTTGCGCAGCTTCCAGCAGATCACAGCCGTCCTGCACGAGCAGGTACAAGGCATTGGTGAGGTGGGAGATGTCTTTGAGGTCGGCGTGTTCGAAGGTCAGGCAGGAAAAGGTTTCAAGCAGATCGGTGGCTGCGCGAATGCGTTGATGGGCGGCGGGCGGACTGGATGTCTTCGGCTTTGGCTTGCGTATCGATGATAAGCGGATGGGTATCGGTGAAATTAGTAGCAGCACGGATCCTGGCCCACCCCCATATTTGTCGAGCATCAGCGCAGGGTGTTGCGGTACTTGGCGAGGACGGTTTCGCGGGTCGGCAGAGGTTTGTCGACTTCGGCCGGTTGGGCGTTGAATCCTTCCAGGCGCAAGCTGGCCAGGTAATTGGAGCGGCGGATCTTGTGGTAATGATCCTGTTTTTGCGCAAACGTCAGTTCGCTCATCGCAGTGTGCTCCTGGGTCGCAAGGCTTGGTTGTAGCGCAATGCTTCAGCGGGCAGGCGGTATAAAACCCACGTCACATTTTGTATAAAAAATCCGCAAGCAGACTGAATTCAGCGTATGTTTCACCGCAAAATCTTGTAGGGCGATTCCGCCCACCACTTAAAGGGAGTTAAGCATGGGTTTGCTTCGTGTCGCCTCGGCGATGTCATTGTGTGCGGTGGCGTTTTCGGTCCAGGCCGAGCAATTGCCGATTGAAGTGCTGAGTGCGGTGGTCAAGGACCAGAAAATCGCCGACGCCGAAGTGTTGCTGCAGCGCAACGGTGCACAGAATGTCGTGGGCCGCACCAACGCCCAGGGCCAGGTGACGCTGACCAGCGAAGCCGCCGACGATGCGTCCAACCTGCTGATCATCAAGAAGCCCGGCTACTCCAACCTGGTGGTGAAGTGCCCATGCAAAGGCATGACCTATGCCATCAGCCCGGTGATGGAAAATCTTGACGGCCTGCGTGTAGTCCTGACCTGGGGCAAAACCCCGGAAGACCTCGATTCCCACATGATTTTCCCTGGCAATAACATCTACTTCGAGAACAAGAACGGCACCGACGCCGAACTGGATGTGGACGACGTCGACAGCTACGGCCCGGAAACCATCACGCTGCAGAAAAAGCACTACGGCGAAAGTTATGTCTACGCCGTGCATGACTTCACCAACAGCAACAATCCAGGCTCTCGCCAGCTGTCCAACAGTGAGGCCAAGGTATTCGTATATATGGGCCAATCTCTGGTGCGCACCTACTACGTACCGAAAAACCGTAGCGGTAACCTGTGGACGGTGTTCCGCATGACCGGCAGCGGCGATTTCCAGGACATCAACAATTTCAGTGGTGTAACAGTTGATGCTCCGAACGTGCTTAATGAAGTGAAGGCGTTGCTGGACGACAGTGTTGCTGTGACCGCCGTGGCCGTCAGCTCTTCCGCGCAAACCGATGCGAAGCGTCTGAACCTACAGGGGGAAGCTGCTTACCAGGCAGGCAATCTGGATCAGGCAATCGACCTGTTCCGTCAGGCCATCGACTTGGACAATGGCTTCGGTAAAGCCTACGGCAACCTGGGCCTGGCTTATCAGAAAGCCGGTAACACCGCCGAGTCGATCTGGGCCAACCGCAAGGCTATTGCCCTGGCCACCGGCGCTAATGCCGCAACTGTGCGCGCAGGGTCCTACTACAACATTGCGCGAATCTACGAGGCTGCTGGGCAGTTCCAGGATGCCTTGCGTCACTACCAGTTAGCCAAAGAGCAGAAAGCCAACCCTGTGTATGACGCGGCGATCGAGCGGGTGCAGAACCGCTGATTCAGCCCGGGTAGATAACTAGAAAATGTGGGAGGGGCTTGCTCCCGATTGCGACACGTCAGTCACGGATTCATTAACTGACGCACTGCAATCGGGAGCAAGCCCTTTCCCACATTTGGATCTGCGTCTTTCCTGCTATCACCTCGGTTTATTCCTCTTCGGCCCTAGGCCATCCTTGAGCCTGTGTATCATCCTGTCTCTTTTTCACTTGCGACCTTTCTCGATTCGCTGAGATTCACGGGCTATGTTTTGAGCCTACTCAGCGGTCAATGGAGTGACAGCCTATGCACGACACCCTCCAACAGGTCTTTGGTTATCCACAATTCCGTCCAGGGCAGGAACAAACGGTCAGCGCCGTGCTTGCCGGGCGTTCTGCGGCCGCCATTTTTCCAACAGGATCAGGCAAGTCCCTGTGCTATCAGCTTTCGGCGGTGTTGCTGCCGCACCTGACGTTGGTGGTGTCGCCACTGTTGGCGTTGATGCAGGACCAGCTTGGGTTCTTGCAGCGCCATGGCATTTCGGCGGGCAGTATCGATTCGGCCCAGAGCCGCGATGAGGCCAATGAGGTGATGGCCCGTGCGCGTTCCGGCGAGCTGAAGATTCTGATGATTTCCGTGGAGCGCCTGAAGAACGAGCGCTTTCGCAACTTCCTGCAAAGCGTGCAGATCTCGCTGCTGGTGGTGGACGAGGCACACTGTATTTCCGAGTGGGGCCACAACTTCCGTCCGGACTATTTGAAGCTGCCGGCCTACCAGCGTCAGTTCAATATCCCACAGGCGCTGCTGCTGACGGCTACGGCCACGCCTAAGGTGATTGCCGACATGCAGGCCAAGTTCAGCATTGCGCCGCAGGACGTGGTCACCACGGGCTTCTACCGGCCCAACCTCAATCTATTGGTGGAGCCGGTGAGCGGCCACGACAAACGTCGGCGCTTGGTCGAATGGATGAGCGAACGAGCCGATCAGCCGAGCATCGTCTATGTCACCTTGCAGAAGACCGCCGAGCAGATTGCCGAACACCTGAATCGCAATGGCATCCAGGCTGAGGCCTACCACGCCGGTTTGCCCCACGATAAACGTGAGGGCATTCAGCAGCGCTTCATGGGCGGACGCTCCAATTGCATCGTTGCCACCATCGCGTTTGGCATGGGCATCGACAAAAGTGATATCCGCAATGTGGTGCACTTCGACCTGCCCAAATCCATCGAGAACTACAGCCAGGAAATCGGCCGCGCCGGGCGTGATGGAGAGCCCTCCGATTGCCTGGTGTTGGCCAACCGCGACAGCCTCAATGTGCTCAAGAATTTCGTCTACGGTGATACACCGGAGCAAGAGGGCATCCTGCGTGTGCTGGAGGAGTTGCAGGCGGCACGGCAAGAGGGGCAATGGGAGTTTCTGCTGAGGTCATTGTCGGAGCACAGCAATATCCGTGAATTGCCGCTCAAGACGCTGCTGGTGCAGCTGGAACTCAGAGGTGTGATTGCGCCCCGCTACGCATTTTATGCTGAATACCGTTTCAAATACCTGATCGAGCCTGAGGCGTTGCTTGCACGGTTTTCCGGTGAGCGGCAACAGTTCGTCGCGGCGATCATCGAGGTGTGCAAGCGCGCGCGAACCTGGGCGACGGTGGATTTCGACGCGCTGTATCAGCAGCACAATGCCGAACGCAATCGCGTGGTGAAAGCACTGGATTACTTCCAGGAACAAGGCCTGATTGAGCTTGAGAGCAAGCAGATGACCGAGGTCTACA
Organism: Pseudomonas sp. MWU13-2517; assembly: GCF_023242545.1. NCBI lineage: Bacteria > Pseudomonadati > Pseudomonadota > Gammaproteobacteria > Pseudomonadales > Pseudomonadaceae > Pseudomonas > Pseudomonas sp. MWU13-2517. Next base: position 180,893 of record NZ_JALMFA010000013.1, read on the forward strand.
GCCTGCAGGATACCGACTTTGATCCACAGGCCTTGAGCGCCGAGTTATACACAGGCTTCAAGGCGCATGAAGTAGGCGAAGTCGCGCGGATTCACGCGATGCTTGATCTGTTCGCCACGGACCGCTGCCTGGGGCAGCGCCTGGCGCAGTATTTCGGTGATGAAAACGCCCCCCGACGCTGCGGGCATTGCTCGGTGTGCCACGGCCATGTTGCGTACCTTCCACCACCGCCAGGCCTGCCGCCGCTTGTGGATAAGAACTTTACGGGATTGTGCGGTGATTTTATCCACAGGCATCATGAGCACACCGGCCAACTGCCTGAGGCGGAACGCCTCACACGTTTCCTCGCAGGCGTCAGCGTACCGTTGTTCACCAAGTTGAAGGCCCGCGGCATTCCGGGCTTTGCTGCTCTGGAAGATTACCCGTACGCCGAGGTACGCGAGTGGGCTCAGGCCCATCTGAACGACCTGTAAACCTACTTTTCATGAGACTTGCCCATGCCCGACTTAGTGCCGCAACGTGCCGATTACCCACACTTCCAGCCGATCATCACGCGTTGGCACGACAACGATGTGTACGGCCATGTGAACAACGTCACCTACTACAGCTTCTTCGACACGGCGGTGAATACCTACCTGATCGAACAAGGTGGGTTGGATATTCATGACGGTGAAGTGGTGGGGTTTGTGGTGAGTTCTGCGTGCGACTACTTCGCGTCGATTGCCTTTCCCGAACGCATTGACGTTGGCTTGCGAGTGGGCAAGTTGGGCAACAGCTCAGTGCAATATGAACTGGCGGTGTTCAAGATGGGTGAGGAGGAGGCCTGTGCGGCGGGGCGTTTTGTACATGTGTTCGTGGATCGAGGGTCGAACCAGCCGGTGACTATTCCGGGCATGTTGCGCGAGGCGTTGCAGCGTTTGGTGGTGTAGGCGCGAACGCCCACACCCAGGACGAAGGCTTCAGGCCTTATCAATCATAACGGTAGTGATGCTTGTTCTTGCGATGCCCATAAGCATGACCGCGCCCACGATGGTCATCACGGTCATAGCGACGGTTGTCACGCCCACGATAGTGGCGGTCATCGTTATCGCTCTTGTTGCCCATGTAGTTGCCCAGTGCGCCACCTGCGCCGCCACCGGCTGCTGCGCCGATCAGGCTGCCTGTGCTGCCGCCGACACTCCGGCCAACCACGTTGCCGCCCGCTGCGCCCAGTGCGCCGCCAATGGCAGCTTCGCCGCGGCTGCGCTTGTCGGCACCGACGGCGCTACCACCTGCACCGCCCAAGGCAGCACCAATGGTCGAACCGGTGTTGCCACCTAGCTGCTGGCCAACGACCGAACCTAGAACCCCGCCCAATGCGCCGCCCACGCCTGCTTCGGTGGTGCCGCCAGCCATGGCTGCGCCACTGACCAGGCCAAGGGACAACAAGAGAATCGAGGAGAACTTCATTAGGGAGACCTCAAGAGGATGACGGCGCGATCTTGGGGCTGTATCGAGATTGTGACAATGGAAATCCGACCAGTAGCACGAGTTGTACACAATTCTCTAACTTACTGTTTTAACTAAGGAACTTAAATCTTTTTTACGAGTCTTTAGCTACTTGGGAAAGGCCGCTTTTATGCAAAAGCGGCCTTTTTTGTGCCTGAAACTTACGCCGAGCGCGCCATGATCAGGCCGTCGTCACTCGCCGCCTCCAGGCAAATAGCCACGAACTTCGACGTGGGTGTGTGGCTGCCATCCCCGATGCTTTCCAGTGGCACCAGTGGGTTCACTTCCGGATAGTAAGCGGCTGCCTGCCCCGCCGGAATATCAAATGCCAGCAAGGTGAAGCCCTTCACGCGGCGCTCACGGCCGTCTTCCCACAACGACACGATGTCGGCTTTCTGCCCAGGCTTGAAGCCCAGGCGGATGATGTCGGCTTCGTTGACAAACAGCACGTCACGTTGGCCTTTCACGCCACGGTAGCGGTCATCCAGGCCATAAATGGTGGTGTTGTACTGATCGTGGGAGCGCATCGACTGCATGATCAGGTCCGGCACACGGCCGGTGGCATGGGTGCGTTCGTGAATCAGGTCTTCAGGCAGGATATTCGGACGGAAGTTGGCGCGGCCTGACGGGGTGTTCCAGCGACGCGCGCCAGCAGCGTTGCCCAGGTAGAAGCCGCCCGGATGCTTGATGTTCTCGTTGAAGTCCTTGAAGCCCGGGATAGTGTCGGCGATCAGGTCGCGAATGCGCCCGTAGTCAGCCACCAGCCAGTTCCAATCCACCGGTTTCCTGCCCAGGGTAGCGGCGGCGATGCCGGCCAGGATCGCAGGCTCGGATTTCATCAGCTTCGACAACGGTTGCAATTGACCGTTGGAGCCGTGAACCATGCTGAAGGAGTCCTCCACTGTCACCGCTTGCGGGCCGTTGGCTTGAATGTCGATATCGGTACGGCCCAGGCATGGCAAGATCAGCGCATCTTTGCCGTGCATCAGGTGGCTGCGGTTGAGCTTGGTGCTTATCTGCACCGTCAGGTCGCAGTTGCGCAGGGCTTCGAAGGTTCGCAGGCTGTCCGGGGTGGCTTGTGCGAAGTTGCCGCCCAGGCCGATAAACACTTTGGAACGGCCCTCGAGCATGGCGTGAATCGCTTCGACCACGTTATGGCCATTAGTGCGCGGCACCTGGAACTGGAAACGGCGTTCCAGAGCGTCAAGGAAGGCCACCGGCGGGCGTTCGTTAATGCCCATGGTGCGGTCACCCTGCACGTTACTGTGGCCGCGCACCGGGCACAGGCCGGCGCCAGGACGACCGATGTTGCCGCGCAGCAGCATCAGGTTGGCAATTTCCTGGATGGTAGGCACCGAGTGGCGGTGCTGGGTGATGCCCATCGCCCAGCACATGATCACGTTCTTGCCGGTGGCGTACATGCGCGCCGCTTGCTCGATTTCCAACAGGGTCAGGCCGGACTGCTTGACGATGTCATCCCAGGAGGTGTCGTCGATCTGGCCCAGGTAATCGAGCACGTTGGCAGTGTGCGCGTTGAGGAAGTCGTGATCGAACACTGCTTCCTTGCCTTCAGCCAGGGCTTGGCGTTCCCACAGCAGCAAGAACTTGGCCATGCCGCGAAGGATGGCCATGTCGCCGCCCAGTGCTGGGCGGAAGTAGGCGGTGTTGGTCGGCTTGTCGCCGTTGGTCAGCATTTCCAGTGGGTGTTGCGGATGCTGGAAGCGCTCCAGGCCGCGCTCTTTGAGCGGGTTGATGCACACCACCTGAGCACCACGCTTAACGGCTTCGCGCAGTGGTTCCAGCATGCGTGGGTGGTTGGTGCCAGGGTTTTGGCCCCATACGAAAATCGCGTCGGCATGTTCGAAGTCGTCGAAGGTCACGGTGCCTTTGCCCACGCCTACGCTCTGCGCCAGGGCCACGCCGCTGGCCTCGTGACACATGTTCGAACAGTCCGGAAAATTATTGGTGCCGTAGGCGCGCACGAACAGCTGATACAGGTAGGCTGCTTCGTTACTGGCCCGACCCGAGGTGTAGAACTCGGCCATGTCCGGGCTTGGCAGCGCGTTGAGGTGTTTGCCGATCAGGTCGAATGCGGCTTCCCAACTGATGGGCTTGTAGCGGTCCGTCTCGGCGTCATATCGCATTGGTTCGGTCAGGCGGCCTTGATACTCCAGCCAGTAGTCACTCTGTTCCAGCAACGCGGTGACGCTGTGCTTGGCAAAAAAAGCCGCATCGACACGACGCTTGGTAGCTTCCCAGTTAACGGCCTTGGCGCCGTTTTCGCAAAACTTGACCATGCCGCTTTCCGGCGAGTCGCCCCAGGCGCAGCCCGGGCAGTCGAAGCCACCGTTCTGGTTGGTCTTGAGCATCATGCGCAGGTTCTTCAGCGCGTTGTCGCTGGTCAGCCAGGCTTGTGCCACGCTGATCAGCGCGCCCCAGCCGCCGGCCGGGCCTTTATAAGGCTTGTAGCGTGGGGTTGGGGTCTGGTCGGCTTGGTGATGATTGCTCATGGCTGGTTCTCCAACGCCGTGTTAGCGACAGTTGTATGGTCAAGATTGCAATAGGGGTCGCTCAGGCTCGCAGCGGGCAGGCGTTTCAAGAGCGGCGCCGCGCAAACTGGCCGCCTGGCGTTCGCGGCGCGATACCACCGATGGATTAATCACTGTTTAGCCTAGGCGCGACAAAGAGTCGCGTCTAATTGCCAGTATTGATGTATTGATAGATGGCGTCGATCAAAGCTCTGGCCCGGCTTCATGCAGCAGGCGTTGGCTTATTCCAATCACGGCCGTAGTTAGCGCGTTTGTGTCTTTGGCCAACGGGGAACCCAAGTCTGTAGGACTGGTCTAGTCTTGGGCATCTGGAAACCAAATCCCAAGGAGAGCGCACTATGAGTCTTTTTAGTTTTGTCAAGGAAGCCGGCGAGAAGCTGATTGATCTGTTGACGCCGGGTAACGCCAGCGCCAGTGACGATTTGAAAAAGCACATCGAGGATGTCGGGCTGGGTAATCCGAACGTGCACGCCACCGTTGACGGCGACAAGGTCACGATTACCGGTGAAGTGGCCAGTCAGGAAGAGAAAGAAAAAATCATTCTGGCAGCAGGCAATATTGCCGGTGTGGCCAGTGTAGATGACCAGATTACGGTTTCCGGGCCTGCTGTTACCGCAGCTCGTTTTGTCGTGGTGAAAAAAGGCGACACCCTGAGTGCGATTTCCCTGGCGGTGTACGGTAACGCCAACCAGTACAACAAGATCTTCGAGGCCAACAAGCCTCTGTTGTCGCACCCGGACAAGATTTACCCAGGACAGACGCTGCGTATCCCTGAGTAATACGAATGTGAGAGGGGGCTTGTCCCTGATAACGCAAGTTCAGTCACAGCATCTCTGACTGGTACTTGCGTTATCGGGACAAGCCCCTCTTACATTGGGTCAGAGTCCGATAATCAGATCGCGGTAGCCCCCGACGGCGGCAAACTCCGCGGTATCCTTGGGCCCTTTCTGGCTGTCCGGCTCCTTCACCGCCAATAAGTGCTTCACCCCAAAATCCCGGGCGCTGCGCAGGATCGGCAAGGTGTCGTCAATGAACAGGCTGCGTGCCGGGTCAAAGCCGGCGTCGGCGTGCAGGGCGTGCCAGAACTGCGGGTTTTCCTTGGCGAAGCCGTAGTCGTGGGAACTGATCAACCGCTCGAAATATGGCGCCAGTTCAATGCGTTCCAACTTCAATGACAGCGAGTCACGATGAGCGTTGGTGATCAGGATCACACGCTTGCCGGCCTGTTTGACCGCCTCCAGGAAGGTATCTGCATCCGGGCGCAGGGCGATCAGGTGAGCGGTTTCCAGCTTGAGCTCACGCACCGGGATCTTCAGCTCCGAGGTCCAGAAATCCAGGCAATACCATTGCAACTGTCCGGCGTTACGCTCGAAGAGAGGCTGCAACTCCATCTCGGCCATGGCCCGGCTTACCCCATGCAGTTCGGCATAGCGCTGGGGCAGGTGCTCCAGCCAGAAGTGATTGTCGTAATGCAGGTCGAGCAAGGTGCCGTCCATGTCCAACAGGACGGTGTCGATGGCGTGCCAGGGCAAAGAAGGCATGGTGCGGTCTCATGTAAGTAAAAATATCCGACACAGACAATCGGAAAAGCCACGGTATAGTAACCCGATCACGCCAAGGAGCCGCTTATGCGCCAGAAACCCACCGTTCTCGCCCGAGAAATAGTCGCCAGTAGCCGTTTGTTCCGCGTGGAGGAAGTGCAATTGCGCTTTTCCAACGGCGTTGAGCGGACCTACGAGCGGCTGGTGGGCCGCGGCACCGGCTACGGGGCGGTGATGATTGTGGCGATGATCGACGCCGATCACGCGTTGCTGGTGGAAGAGTACTGCGGCGGCACCGATGAGTATGAGTTGTCCTTGCCCAAAGGGTTGATCGAACCCGGCGAAGACGTGCTGGCGGCGGCAAACCGCGAGCTCAAGGAAGAGGCCGGCTATGGCGCGCACCAGTTGGAACACCTCACTGAACTCTCGCTGTCGCCTGGCTATATGAGCCAGAAAATCCAGGTGGTATTGGCCACCGATCTCTACGAAGAACGCCTGGAGGGCGATGAGCCCGAGCCGATGCGGGTTGACCGGGTCAACCTGCGCGAGCTGTCGCGATTGGCGCAGAACGAGCAGTTCAGCGAAGGCCGCGCCCTGGCGGCGTTGTACCTGGTCCGAGACTTGTTGACCCAGCGTGGAGCGTTTACCGCATGAGCGAACTGTTTTTGGGTCATCCGTTTATCGCCCCGGTAATCGAGCTGGCGCGCCAGGCCGGTGAAGTCATCCTGCCATACTGGCGGGCCGATGTTGAGGTCACCTCCAAGGCGGACGATTCCCCCGTGACGGCGGCGGATCTGGCCGCTCATCACCTGATCCTGGCGGGCCTGACCGCGCTGGATCCGAGCATTCCGGTACTGTCCGAAGAAGATGCGGATATAGACCAGAGCGTGCGTGCCGGCTGGCAGCGATGGTGGCTGGTGGACCCGTTGGATGGCACCAAGGAATTTATCAGCGGCAGTGAAGAGTTCACCGTCAACATTGCGCTGGTTGAGCAGGGCCGCGTGGTGTTTGGCGTGGTATCCATGCCTACCAGCGGCCGCTGCTATTTCGGTGGAGCGGGCCTGGGCGCCTGGCGTTCCGATGTGAATGAAGCACCGAGGCAGATTCAGGTGCGCGAGGCACCGGCAGCGGGCGAGCCCTTTACCGTGGTTGCCAGCCGTCGCCATACCAGCCCTGAGCAGGAACGCCTGTTGGACGGTTTGAGTGAAAGATTGGGAGAACTGAAACTGGCCAATATCGGCAGTTCGTTGAAGTTCTGCCTGTTGGCCGAGGGCAGCGCCGATTGCTACCCGCGGCTGGCACCGACTTCGCAGTGGGACACCGCAGCGGCTCAAGGTGTATTGGAAGGCGCTGGCGGTGAAGTGTTGGAGTTGAGTGGCGAGCCGTTCACTTACCCGGCCCGGGAATCGTTGTTGAATCCGTTCTTCCTGGCTCTGCCGGCCAAGGCTGCCTGGCGCGAACGGTTGCTGGCCCTGGCCCGATCCTAGCGCCACGGCAATCCCTATGTGGAAAGGGCGGTGCGACGGTTCGGTTTATTCTCGATAGCGACGCATCGGTCATCGTATCCGCGATGGGCACTCCCTCATCGGAGTAGCCCTTCCTGCATTTATCGATGCAGCACGTACTGGCCGGTAAAGGCCACCGCGTGGTCTGCACTGCCCTCATTCACAATCCATGTCTGCAGCATCAGCCGTGCACGGCCGTAGCGCTTGTATGTCGCCAGAAAGCGCTTCCACGCCTTCTCTTCGGTGGCTGGGCACACCACTGTCGCATCCCGTGTGACCGGCAGCGGATAACTGATTTGCCCTTCCTGGATCACAATGTGCCCGTTTTCAATCCCTTCTTCGCGCAGCTTCAAGTGCAGCCAACCCCAACCTGCCAATACCGCGCCGCAGTAGAGACTGCCGCCGAACATGGTGCTCTTGTGGTTGATGTTGGCCTGCAACGGCAGATGCAGCTCTAATTGCCCATGCTCCCAGCCAAGTACCTTGAGACCCATTTCCCGGGTGAGGGGAATGTCGTGGTGAAGCACGGATTCCAGGTGACGGCTGTCGCGGTTCATTTGGGCCTCTTGGCGTGTGGTGAGGGTCATTCGTCGTCAGTGCTTTGGTTGGCGAAGGTCAGGCCGTGCTTGCGCAGTTTGTCGTGCAGGGTTTTGCGCGGTACGCCGAGGGCTTCGGCGAGGCTGCGCACGGAGCTGTGGGGGCGGGTCAGTTCGGCGGCGATCAGGCTCTTTTCGAATTGTTCGACTTGCTCGCTCAAGCCGCCCGATGTGGAGGTGAGCACGCTGGTAGATGGGCTGTCCCGGGTGTTGTCCAGTGCCAACTCCAGTCCCAACGCAAAGCGCTCGGCAGCGTTCTGCAGTTCGCGCACATTGCCCGGCCAGTTGTGGCGCAACAGCAACGCGCGCTGGCCCGGTTGCAGTTCCTGCAATGGCAGGCCGTGGCGGCTGCCGGCTTCGTCCGCGAAGTGCTGGAACAGCATCAATGCATCTTCACCTCGCTCACGCAGCGGTGGAATGCGCAACGGCGCGACATTGAGCCGGTAATACAAGTCGGCACGGAAGCGGCCTTGGTCGGCGGCCTGGCGCAGGTCTTCCTTGGTGGCGGCAATGATGCGGATATCGAGCGGGATCAGTTGGTTTCCGCCCAGGCGCTCGACCACGCGCTCCTGCAACAAACGCAGCAGCTTGACCTGGACATCCAGGCTCATGCTTTCGATTTCATCGAGGAACAATGTGCCGCCGTTGGCGAATTCGAACTTGCCGATACGGCGCTTCTGCGCGCCGGTGAAGGCGCCCGGCTCATGGCCGAACAATTCGCTTTCTACCACCGACTCAGCCAGGGCCCCGGCGTTGATCGCCACGAACGGCCCGCTGCGCCGGCTCGACAGGTCATGCAGTGCGCGGGCTACGACTTCCTTGCCGGCGCCGGTTTCGCCGAGGATCAGCACGTCGGCCTTGGTCGCCGCCAGGGCACCGATCTGCTCGCGCAGGCGCAGCATTTGCGGTGAATGCCCCACCAGGCGTGTGCTCAGTTGCTGGCGGTCGCTGAGGGCCAGACGCAGGCTGCGGTTGTCCAGCACCAGGCGACGCAGGGCGAGGGCACGGCGCACGCTGTCGAGCAGGGCGTCGCTGGCGAATGGTTTTTCCAGGAAGTCGTAGGCGCCTGCACGCATGGCCTGCACCGCCAGCGGCACGTCGCCGTGGCCGGTGATCAGCAGCACCGGCAGGTCCGGGTCCTGGCCGTGCAATTCGGCGAGCAGCTCCAGGCCGTCCATGCCGGGCATGCGGATGTCGCTGACCACCACGCCTGGCCAGTCCCGCGACAGGCGCGCGGTGAGGCCGGTGGCTTCGCCCAGGGGCAGGACCGCCAGCCCGGCCAGGTCCAGGGTCTGGTACAGGGCCTGACGCAGGTGTGGATCGTCGTCGATCAACACCACCTGAATCTGGTTATCGATACTCATACACTGCGGTCCTCGGACGGTTGCAGACTGACGCCCGGCGAGCCGGCACGCAATTTCAAGGTTAACAACGCGCCGCCTTCCTTGTGGTTGGCGAATAGCAGTTCGCCGCCAAAGGCACGCATCAGGGTGTCACAGATCGCCAGGCCCAGCCCCAAGCCCTGGGTGCGGGTCTTGGTGGTGTAGAACGGCTCGCTGGCTCGGCCGAGGGCTTCCATGCAAAAGCCCGGGCCATTGTCGCGAATGTACAGATTGACGCCCTGTTCGGTGGTTTGGGCACTCAGCCAGAGTTTTCGCGGTGGGCCTTTTTCGGTGAGGGCGTCCAGGGAGTTGGCCAGCAGGTTGCCGAGCACTTGGCGCAAGCGGGTCTCCCCGGCTTGCACCCATAAGGTCGCCTCCGGCAGATCGCGGATCAGCTCGACTTCCATCGAGCGCCGCCGTTTGGCCAGCAACGCCAGCGCATCATCCAGCGCCGGCTGCAGGGCCACGCTTTCCGGCGCATGGCGGTCGCGGCGGGCGAATGCGCGCAGGTGAGCGATGATCGACGCCATGCGCCCGGTCAGTTCGCTGATCAGCTTGAGGTTGCCGCGGGCGTCGTTGGTGCGTTCATGGTCGAGCAGGATTTCGGCGTTTTCCGCGTAACTGCGAATGGCCGCCAGGGGCTGGTTCAACTCGTGGCTGATGCTCGCCGACATGGTACCCAGGGCTGACAGCTTGCCGGCTTGCACCAGGTCATCCTGGGCGCGCACCAATTCCTGTTGGGCGTGCTCGCGCTCCAGCACTTCCTGTTTCAGTCGCCGGTTAAGGCCCTCCAGATCGCTGGTGCGTTCGGCTACGCGTGCCTCCAGCTCGCGGCGCGCCTTGGCTTCGAAGGCAATGCGCTCCAGGTAGTGGCGCCGACGTTGCATCATCAAACCCAGCAGCAGCATCAACACCAACAGCGTCGCTCCACCGACGGCAACCACTGTGCGTACAGGGCGATTGATCAGCGAGCGTGGCGCAAGGATTTCCACATTCCAGCCGGTTTCGGCGATGGCGGTAGATTGGCGCAGCCATGCCGTGGCGCTCAGCGCCAGCGGTTTCGGGTCGCGGGTCGGATAAGGTTGGATCGCGATAATCGCCTCACGCTCTTCTGCGGTCAGCGGCCGGGTGGCACGAAACCGCCATTGCGGGCGCGAGGTCAGGATCACCACGCCATTATGGTCGGTCACCAACAACTGTTCCGGCGTGTTACCCCACAGGCTTTCGGTATGGTCCAAGTCGACCTTGACCACCAGCACACCGACGATTTTTTCGCCATCGCGCACGGCGGCGGCAAAAAAGTAGCCGCGCTTGGCTGAAGTGGTGCCCAGGCCGAAAAACCGACCCAGCCGCCCCTCCATGGCTTCGCTGAAATAGGGTCGAAACGAGAAGTTACGGCCCACGAAACTGTCCTGCTTGTCCCAGTTGGAAGCCGCGAGGGTCTTGCCGGTGGTGTCCATCAGGTACATCACCTCCACCCCGGCTTGCGCGGCGACGTCCTTGAGCAGCAGGTTGGCGTTGGCCAGGTTGGTGCTCACCTGAGGTGCATCCAGGGCTGTACGCAGGGCCGGCAGGTCACCCAGGATTTGCGGCAGGATTTCGTAGCGGTGCAGGGTGCCCAACAGGTTGGCGACGTACAGGTCGAGGGTCTGGCGGTTCTGGCCGGCCAATTCGCTGCGGTAGTAACGCTCGGCCAAGTGTTCCAGCGGCCACAGCAGCGGGGCCAGGCATAACGCCAACAGGGCAAGGCTGCGCCAGCGAGGTCTTCGTGGAAGGGGTGGAGTCATGGGAGTCATGCGCCTGTGGGTACAGGCGCATTATGCCTAGTGCTGCTCTGCAAGACACTCGTGCAATGCGTCTTGCCAGTGCGGCTGGCCGACCTGCCATTGTTGCTGCAGGCGGCTGCAATCCAGGCGCGAGTTCAGCGGGCGCTTGGCGGGCGTCGGGTAAGCGCTTGACGGGATCGCTTCCAGCTCGGCGCAAGGTTTGCCCTGCGCACGCAGGTGTTCGCCAATCGCCTGGGCAAAGCCAAACCATGAGGTTTCGCCTTGAGCGGTCAGGTGATAGACACCCCATTCCCCTGCCTCACCCGCCAACCAGCGTTCAATAAGGGCGCGGGTACTGTTGGCGATGCTGCCGGCCCAGGTCGGCGCGCCGATCTGGTCAGCGACGATACGCATGTGCGGTTTTTCTTGCAGCAGGCGTTGCATGGTCAGCAGGAAATTCTTGCCGTGGCTCGAATACACCCAACTGGTGCGTAAGATCAGGTGCTCGCCACCCACGGCTGCAATCGCCTGCTCGCCCGCCAGTTTGCTCTGGCCGTAGACGCCCAGCGGGTTTGGCACATCGCTCTCGGTATACGGCGCGGGCTTGCTGCCGTCGAACACGTAGTCGGTCGAGTAGTGAATCAGCGGGATGCCCAAGGCCTTGGCTTCCTCGGCGAGGATACCGGGCGCGGTTGCATTGATGGCAAACGCTGCGTCCGGTTCGCTTTCGGCGAGATCGACAGCGGTGTGAGCCGCAGCGTTGATGATCAGGTCCGGGCTATGGGTGCGCACCTGCTGGCGGATCTGGTCGACGTTGGCCAGATCGAGCTGATCGCGGCCCACTACGATGAGCTCGCCCAGGCCCAGGAGCCGCTGTTGCAGCTCTTGAGAGACTTGCCCGTGTTGGCCGGTAATGAGGATTTTCATGGGAACAGATCTGCTTCTTTCAGGCTTTTGCCGTTTTGATCCTTGGCGGACAAGGTCGGCGAGGCACTCAACTGCCAATCGATGTTGAGGTCGGCGTCATCCCAGCGAATGCAGCGTTCTGCAGACGGTGTGTAGTAGTCAGTCGTCTTGTAGAGGAACTCGGCATGGTCACTGAGCACGACAAACCCGTGGGCAAAACCCGGCGGGACCCACAGCTGACGGTTATTTTCGGCAGACAGGCGCACACTGGTCCACTTGCCGAAATGTGGGGAGCTACGGCGGATATCCACCGCCACGTCCAACACTTCACCGGCTATCACGCGTACCAGCTTCCCTTGAGCGTGCTCCAGCTGATAGTGCAGGCCCCGTAGCACGCCTTTCTGCGAGCGGGAGTGGTTGTCCTGTACAAATTGAAGCTGCAGCCCGCTGGCCCGGGCAAATTCCCGGGCATTAAAACTCTCGTAGAAAAAGCCGCGTTCATCGCCAAAAATCTTCGGCTCGATGATCAATACACCGGGCAGCTCAGTGGCGATTACATTCATTTAGTATCCCCGGCTAGTGTGTACAAATATTGGCCATAGCTGGTCTTGCCGAAGTACTTGGCGCGCTCCAGCAGGTAATCACGATCAATCCAGCCGTTTTCGTAGGCGATTTCTTCCAGGCAGGCGACTTTCAGGCCCTGGCGGTGCTCGATGGTCTGCACATAGGTTGAAGCTTCCAGCAGGCTGTCATGGGTACCTGTATCGAGCCAGGCGAAACCACGGCCGAAGCGCTCAACGTGCAGGTCACCGCGTTGCAGGTAGGCATTGTTGACGTCGGTAATTTCCAACTCGCCGCGAGGTGAAGGCTTGACTGCCTTGGCAATCCCGATCACGTCGTTGTCGTAGAAATACAAGCCTGTTACGGCGTAGTGCGACTTGGGCTTGACTGGTTTTTCTTCGATGGACAGGGCACGGCCCTCTTTGTCGAAGTCGATCACGCCGAAACGCTCCGGGTCTTTGACCCAGTAGCCGAACACCGTGGCGCCGGACGGGCGCTCGGCCGCGGTGCGCAGTTGGTCGCCGAAGTGCTGGCCGTGGAAGATGTTGTCACCCAGGATCAGGCAAACCGGGTCATTGCCGATGAACTCTTCACCAATAATGAAGGCTTGGGCCAGCCCGTCTGGAGAGGGCTGCTCGGCATAGCTGAAACGTACGCCAAACTGGCTGCCATCGCCCAACAGATTGCGGTATTGCGGCAAGTCCGCTGGTGTGGAGATCACCAGGATGTCCTTGATCCCCGCCAGCATCAGCACGGAGATCGGGTAGTAGATCATCGGTTTGTCGTACACCGGCAACAGTTGTTTGGACACGCCCAGTGTGATGGGGTGCAAACGGGTGCCGGAACCGCCGGCCAATACAATTCCCTTCATCATGCGATCAGATCCTTTGCGTCAGTGTTGCCGAGTCGTTCACCTTGATAACTGCCATCCTGGACCCTGCGGCACCATTCCAGGTTATCGAGGTACCACTGCACGGTTTTGCGCAGGCCGGTTTCAAAGGTTTCTTCCGGAACCCAGCCCAGTTCGCGTTCGATCTTGCTGGCATCGATCGCATAGCGCTGATCGTGGCCTGGGCGATCCTTGACGAAGGTGATCAGGTCGGTGAATTTTTCCACGCCGGCCGGACGCTGGGGTGCCAGTTCTTCCAGCAGGGCGCAGATGCCGCGCACCACATCGATGTTCTTCTGTTCGTTGTGCCCACCAATGTTGTAGGTCTCGCCCACTACGCCGGTGGTCACCACTTTCAGCAGTGCGCGGGCGTGGTCTTCGACGAACAGCCAGTCGCGCACTTGCAGGCCGTCACCATAGACCGGCAGTGGCTTGCCCGCGAGGGCGTTGAGGATGACCAGCGGAATCAGCTTCTCGGGGAAGTGGAACGGCCCGTAGTTGTTCGAGCAGTTGGTCAGCAGCACCGGCAGTCCGTAAGTGCGTTGCCAGGCGCGTACCAGATGATCGGAGGCTGCCTTGCTTGCGGAATACGGCGAGCTGGGGGCGTAAGGCGTAGTTTCAGTGAAGAGGTCGTCTACACCGTGCAGGTCGCCGTATACCTCATCCGTGGAGATGTGGTGGAAGCGGAACGCGCTTTTCTCCGGTTCTGCCAGTTTCTGCCAATAAGCGCGCGCGGCTTCCAGCAGGCTGTAGGTGCCGACGATATTGGTCTGGATAAAATCCGACGGACCGTCGATGGAACGGTCGACATGGGACTCGGCCGCCAGGTGCATGATCGCCTGAGGCTCAAAGCGTGCCAGTACGGCACTGACGGTGGCCTGGTCGATGATGTCGGCCTGGACGAACTCATAGCGGCTGTTAGCCGCGATGCTGACCAGCGACTCAAGGTTGCCGGCGTACGTAAGCTTGTCCAGGTTGAGCACTTCGTGCTCGGTATTTTCAATCAGGTGGCGGATCAGGGCGGAGCCGATGAATCCGGCACCACCGGTGATGAGAATGCGCATGTCGAGGGCCTTTTCCTTAGACGGACACTGGGCGAAAGAAGCATAGCTTGAGTTGTGAACCGGGCTCGTGCAAGCACGGCGAGCATGAGGGGTTGATTAACTGTCCATAACAATGGCGATATAGACGCCTGAAAAAACAGAGGTCGTCACAATGTTGCTTGCCACATTGATCCATCGTGCCAGTTTACCTTGCCCCCAAGTGAGCCCTGACCAGGCGGCGCAATTACTCAAGCAGCATTATGGCCTTGATGGTTCATTGCGGTCATTGGGCAGCCAACAAGACCTCAATTACAAGATCGACAGCGAGCGTGGCCGGTTTGTTCTGAAAATCAGCCGGGGCGACTACGCCGCCATTGAATTACAGGCCCAGCATGCAGCCCTCAAGGACTTGCAGGGGCGAGAGCACATACGTGTGCCGAAGGTCATCCAGACCCTCGAGGGCGATGAACTGCTGACTGTAAGCCTCGATGGCCAAACCCTGCATGTGCGGCTATTGGAGTATATCGACGGCCGGCCCTTGACCGATTTGCCGCACTTGAGCCGCGAAGTGATCGCAGGTTTCGGTGCGCTGTGCGGCCGGATGAGCCAGGCCCTGGCCGGTTTCGAGCACCCTGGCCTGGAGCGTACCCTGCAGTGGGACCCGCGCCATGCACAGGAACTGATCACCCATCTGTTGAATACACTCGACGACCTGCCTCACCGTGTCGCCCTGACACAGGTGGCTCGACAGGTAGACGAGTGCATCAGGCCTTTGGCACACCGGTTGCCATGGCAGGCAGTGCATATGGACATCACCGACGATAACGTCGTGTGGCAGCGCGACGCCCAACGGCACTGGCAATGCCAGGGCGTGATTGATTTCGGTGACCTGGTGCGCACCTGGCGCATTGCCGACCTGTCAGTCACCTGTGCGGCGCTGTTGCACCACGCCGAAGGGGACCCGTTCGTCATCTTGCCGGCGATCCAGGCTTGCCACGTGGTCACGCCGTTGCAACGTGAAGAGCTGCAGGTGCTATGGCCGTTGATCGTCGCCCGTGCGGCAGTGCTGGTGCTGAGCAGCGAAAAGCAACAACGCCTGGACCCGGACAATGCTTACCTGTTGAAAAACGCCGAGCACGAGTGGGAAATCTTCCGTGTGGCGACATCGGTGCCGTTCGAGTTGATGGAGGCCGCGATCCTCAAGTGTGCCGGTGAAGCGTCGCCGACGAGTGCCGAACACAATTTCGCCCCATTGCTGCCGGGCCTGGTGGGGCGTGAGTTTGCGCTGATCGACCTGGGCGTACTCAGCCCGCATTTCGAGGCCGGCAACTGGGAAGTGCCGGGTATCGACCGACGGCTGCTGGATGAGGCGGCGGCGGTGCATGGGCTCGCCGCCAGTCGATATGGGCAGTATCGGTTGTCGCGCACGCGTCCCGACAGCGCCGCCGAACCGGATACCTTTCCCCTTCATGTGGAGCTGCACCTTCCCCACGGCACCGTCGTACAAGCCCCTTTTGCCGGGACCCTGCGCGAGGGTGACGACGGTTTGCTGTGCTTGCATGACACGCCGTTGAGCCTGCGTTTATGGGGTGTGAAAACGCAGTTGGCGCCTGGCTCGGTAGTGGTCAAAGGGCAAATCCTGGGCGAAGTTCATGCGCCGCTCACGGTTCAGCTGTGCCATGCAGACCTTGAGCCGCCGTTGTTCTGCACGCCGTCCAGGGCTCCGGCATGGCAAGCGCTCTGTCCCTCACCCGCGGCACTGTTGGGCCTGGCCTGTGACGCCGAGCCGGAATTGGACCCCGAAGCCCTGCTGGCGCGGCGTGACGCCAGTTTTGCGCGTTCGCAGAAACACTATTACGTCGACCCGCCGCGTATCGAGCGGGGTTGGCGCAACCACCTGATCGACATGCAGGGCCGTTCCTACCTGGACATGCTCAACAACGTTGCCGTGCTGGGCCATGGTCATCCGCGCATGGCGGCGGTGGCGGCGCGGCAATGGGCGCTGCTCAATACCAACTCGCGCTTTCACTACGCGGCGATTGCCGAGTTTTCCGAGCGTTTGCTGGCGCTGGCGCCAGACGGCATGGACCGGGTCTTCCTGGTCAATAGCGGCACCGAGGCCAACGACTTGGCGATCCGCCTGGCTTGGGCCTATAGCGGCGGGCGTGACATGCTCAGTGTGCTCGAGGCGTATCACGGTTGGTCGGTGGCGGCGGATGCGGTGTCCACCTCGATTGCCGACAACCCTCAGGCATTGAGCAGCCGCCCGGATTGGGTGCACCCGGTGACGGCGCCGAACACCTATCGCGGTGAGTTCCGCGGGCCGGACAGTGCTCCCGATTACGTACGTAGTGTGGAACACAACCTGGCGAAAATCGCTGCGAGTAAACGTCAGCTGGCGGGCTTCATCTGCGAGCCGGTGTACGGCAATGCCGGTGGCATCTCCCTGCCCCCGGGCTATTTGCAGCAGGTATATAGCCTGGTGCGTGCCCAGGGCGGTGTGTGCATCGCCGATGAGGTGCAGGTGGGCTACGGCCGCATGGGGCATTTTTTCTGGGGGTTTGAAGAGCAAGGCGTGGTGCCGGACATCATCACCATGGCCAAAGGCATGGGGAACGGCCAGCCACTGGGTGCGGTGATCACCCGAAGGGAAATTGCCGAGGCGTTGGAAGCCGAAGGGTATTTCTTTTCGTCGGCAGGGGGCAGCCCGGTCAGTTGCCGCATCGGCATGGCGGTGCTGGATGTGATGGAGGAAGAAAAACTGTGGGAAAACGCCCAGATAGTCGGTGGGCATTTTAAAGCGCGCCTGGAGGAACTGATCGACCGTCACCCGTTGGTGGGGGCCGTTCATGGCTCTGGCTTCTATTTGGGATTGGAGTTGGTTCGTGATCGGCAAACCCTGGAGCCCGCCACCTTCGAAACCGCACTGTTGTGTGATCGTCTGCGGGAGTTGGGAATTTTCATGCAGCCGACCGGTGACTATCTCAACATCTTGAAGATCAAGCCTCCCATGGTCACGTCCAGACGCAGCGTGGATTTCTTTGTCGACATGCTGTCGAAGGTGCTGGATGAGCAATTATGATCATTCGATTTTTATCGGCTATTTTTTGTAATGTTTGCTTGCCATGATCTTTTGTCTCTTTTAAAGCCGATTTTTATCCGCTATAAAGTCGGCCATCCACTCATTCGGAGCCCTGAACGCCATGACTACCCTGCACAGCACACCTCGCGCCGATGGCTTCCATATGCCCGCCGAATGGGCGCCACAGACCCAAACCTGGATGATCTGGCCCGAGCGTCCGGACAACTGGCGTCTGGGCGGCAAGCCGGCGCAGGCGGCTCACGTAGCGGTGGCCAAGGCTATCGCACGTTTTGAGCCGGTGACGGTGGCTGTTTCAGCCGGTCAGTACGAAAACGCCCGTACGCGTTTGGACGTGCCCAATATCCGTGTAGTGGAAATGTCCAGCGATGATGCCTGGGTGCGGGACACCGGCCCGACTTTTGTCATCAACAACAGTGGCGAAGTGCGTGGGGTGAACTGGGATTTCAATGCCTGGGGCGGTTTTGACGGCGGTTTGTATGCACCGTGGAACCGTGACTCGCAGGTGGGCGGCAAGATCCTGGAGATCGAGCGCGCGCCGCGTTACCGCAACGAAGGGTTTGTGCTGGAAGGCGGTTCTATCCATGTCGACGGCGAAGGCACGCTGATCACCACCGAAGAATGCCTGTTGAACCGTAATCGCAACCCGCACCTGGATCGCGCGGCCATTGAGGCCGTGCTGAGCGACAATCTGGCTGTGGATAAGATCATCTGGTTGCCGGACGGTCTGTTCAACGACGAAACCGACGGCCATGTGGATAACTTCTGCTGCTACGTGCGCCCGGGTGAAGTGCTGCTGGCCTGGACCGACGACCCGCAAGATCCGAACTACGCGCGCTGCCACTCTGCCATGGATGTGCTGAAAAGCAGCACCGACGCTCAGGGCCGCTCGTTCATCGTGCACAAAATGCCGATCCCGGGGCCGCTGTTCGCCACCGAGGAAGAGTGCGCGGGCGTGGATCCGGTGGATGGCAGCCAGGAGCGCAACCCGACCGTGCGATTGGCCGGTTCCTATGTCAACTTCCTGATCGTTAACGGCGGCATCATTGCACCGAGCTTTGACGACCCAATGGACGCCCAGGCCAGGGCAATCCTGCAGGACCTGTTCCCGCAACACGAAGTGGTGATGGTGCCAGGTCGTGAACTGTTACTGGGCGGCGGTAACATCCATTGCCTGACCCAACAACAGCCGGCGCCGCACAAAAACTGAGTGCAGTTGTAACAGTGTTTGAACCCTACCTGCGCGCTACCCTTTTTTAGCGTGCACAGCAAGCCCGCGGCCCATCACGGTCGCGGGCTTTTTTGTGTCCGGAAGCCTATAAACACGGGACATTGGCATAGCTTTTGTATCGGTATTGCCTCCGTAATTCAGGTTTGATGACTGCGCAGTTCTGTCATAAACCTTGAGTAAGTTAGCCGCTCAAGCAGTAGGAGAGAGCGCTTAAATGAATGCCGATATCAACCGGATCTACACGCGCCCGTTCCACCCGACGCGGGTCAACGGTGATGCGATCCATGCATTGGGGCTGTGGTTGAAGGCAAACGGCTCGCGACATGCCAGGCGGGAAGACCTGCGCAGCGTGATGATTGAGCGCTACCCGGCGGGGTTCTTCAGTGAAGATGAAGTGCAAGCGTTATGTGAGTTGTTGAAAAACTAAAGGGCGTGCAGATGGGGGCTTAGAATTATTTCGCCTAAATACAGACGATTCACGAAATTGACACATAGTTCAACGCGCGCATAGGATTGCGCCCAACGCCTGTGGCTAACCGCCATGACTTAATCCAATAAAAAAAGGCCCGCGGCAGTTCAGTCGTCCGCGGGCCTTCTTTTTTCCGGAGAAAGTCGACACCAGAAAGCGACACGGAGCCTGGTGTCACAGTGCGTACTCAACCAGTAATAAGGAATATAAGAACATGTTGAAGCAACGGATGAGTTTGATCGCTCTGGGGATTTTGAGCGCATCGACAGCCATGGCAAACGACCAGGAGCAGTCCAAGGGTTTTGTCGATGATAGCCACCTGAACATCGCTGCCCGTAACGCCTACATCAGCCGCGACTACAAAAACGGCAAGAAAGACAAAGCCGAATGGGGCCAAGGCTTCATCGGCAAGTTCGAGTCCGGCTTCACCCAAGGCACCGTCGGTGTGGGTGTGGACGTGATCGGCCAATACGCTATCCGTCTGGACGGTGGTAAAGGCCGTAGCGGCGCTGGCGGTATCGACTTCTTCAAACAAGGCGACAGCGGCGAAGCTGCCAACGACCTGGCCAAAGGTGGCGCAGCCGTCAAGGCACGCATTTCCAACACCGTAATCAAATACGGTCAGCAGATGCCAGCCGTACCGGTCCTGCAGTACGACAACTCCCGCCTGTTGTCGGAAACCTATGAAGGTACCTCGATCGTTTCCAAAGAGATCGCCGGCCTGCAACTGGACGCTGGTCACTTCACCAAAGAAGCGCGCAAGAGCGCCGAAGGCAGCGACAGCGGCCACCTGAAAAGCATCGACTACATCGGTGGTAGCTACAAATTCACCGAAAGCCTGTCGGCTGCACTGTATGCCTCCAACATGCAGGACGTGCTGAAGAAGCAATATGTCAATGTCAACTACGTGCTGGCCCTGCCAGAGAAACAGTCCCTGACGTTTGACTTTAACGGTTACAAAACCAAGCTGGACAAGAGCTTCGCCCAGCAGACCCAAGGTGACGCAGACGCCCGCGACAACAAGATCTGGAGCCTGGGCGCTACCTGGGCGGTCGGCCCGCACAGCTTCACAGTGGCCCACCAGCGCAGCACCGGTGACACCGGGTACCTGTACGGCGGCTACCGCGACAACACCAAGGACAGCGGCATCGGCGACGGTGGCAACACCATCCTGCTGGCCAACTCCTACTGGTCTGACTTCAACGGCAAGGACGAGCGTTCCTGGCAGGTTGGCTACGGCATCGACTTCGCCACCTTCGGCGTACCGGGCCTGACCTACAACGTTGCCTACGTACGCGGTACCAACATCGACGACGGTAGCAACCGTGGCGACGGCACCGAGCGTGAAATCTGGAACCAGTTCAAGTACGTCGTACAGAGCGGCCCAGCCAAAGACCTGAGCCTGCGCGCTCGTGCGTCCTGGTTGCGCGTCTCCAACAACGCCAGCAACTACAACGTAGGCGGTAACGAAATCCGTCTGTTCGCCGACTACCCGATCAACGTTTTCTGATTGATCGCAAGTCGCGCCTGACGACAGGCGATAAAAACCCCGACTGGTTCGGGGTTTTTTTATGCCCAGGCAATCATTTGTCTGAAGAGCGTCGGGCGTTGTCGTCCCGAGGCGAACGCCCGAAAAAGGTTTTATAGGCTCGACTGAATGCGGCCTCGGACTCATAGCCAACCGCAAAACCAACCTCGCCGATGCGACCTCCCTGCCTGGAAAGCATGGTTTTCGCCAAGGTCAGCCGCCATTCATTCTGATAACGCAACGGCGAGCGCCCGACCAGCGCGCTGAACCGCTCGCAGAAATTGGAGCGCGACATGCCGGCAACTTCCGCCAGCGCGTCAATGCGCCATTGCCGGCCAGGCGTTTCGTGCAGAGCCCTCAGCGCCCGCGCGATACGCGCATCCGATAACCCACCAAGCCATCCCGAAGCGCCACCCTGCTGAACCCAGGTGCGCAGGATGCGAATCACCACCAGATCAATCAGGCGAGAAATCATCAACGCACCGCCCGGCTGCGTGTCATGCGCTTCGAGCAGCATGAAATGCAGAATGCCTTCGGCCCAGGCCGCCGCCTCGGTTTGTCGAATGTGGATCAACTGGGGCAGGGCAAACAGCATCGCCTGGAAACTGCTCGCATCGAACCAGAATCGGCAGACCACCACTGCGGCTGGCTCGTTGCGCGCCGTAATCGTGATGCCTGTGGGATCGTGAGGCAACAGGAGCACGTCGCCCTGTTCCAGCGTCACCGATGGTTGGCCGCCGCCCTCCAGATGCAACTGACCTTGCTGGACTACGCAGATATGCGCGCTCTTTTCATCGAGCATGAGCGGCTGCCCGATAACCAGCTCAGATGCATAGACGCGGTCGCCCGTCAGGCGAATCTGCGCCAGTACCTGAGACAAAAGGTCGCCCTTGGCCAAGCCTTCCAGCTGCATTTCCGGATGAATGATCAAATTTTCGAGGGGATTGGTCATGTCTGTCCGGCCATGCCTTCAATAAGCTGATTCCCGGATCATAACGCTCTGAGGCGATCTGGATGAACGTTTCCAGCGCCGGTCGTTTATGCCTATCTTCCAATCACACGGGAAAAGCAAAATGTTCGGAATCTCCGCCCTTGGCTGGATCCACACCCTCGGCAGCCTGCCCGCCATTCCACTGGCGGCTTACATGTTCATCCGCTCCGGCCGCATTGTTCCCCGTTCAGCACCGGGCAGGTTCTACCTGGTGTCGATGCTGATCGGCGCTTTCAGCGTGTTCCTGGTCGCCAAGCAGCCGGTCAGCAACCTCATTGGCGTCATCACGATTGCCTTGCTGGTGGCGGGTTACGGCGTAGGGCACGTGGCTTGGCTGGGACGCGCACGGGCGTACCTGGAAACCATTTTCCTGAGCCTTACGGCATTTTTCCTGATGGTGCCCACCGTCTCCGAAACACTGCGCCGAGTACCCGACGGGCATCCCTTCGTCACCGACTTGAAATCGCCTGTACTGATCGGCGCACAAGCCAGCATCGCAGTGGCGCTGATCATCGGCGTCACCGCGCAGATGATGTACCTGCGCAGAAAAGGTGGTCGGTTTGCTTGATCCGGTGGGCCGGCGAGTTCGTACTGGGCGCTGAGGTAGAGTCGTCTACTGAATAGGAGTTATATGCAGGTGGTGTGGGCGTTTGGTGTTTGGGAGGGCTAGACAATACGAGCAAGGAAAGCGGATGGGGCTTAATACGAAGGGAAGGGCGTGGACGTTTTGTGGACACGGTGCATCCCAAACTCCAGAAACAACAAAGCCCTCACATTGCTGTGAGGGCTTCGTCTTATATGGTGCCGGCACCAGGAGTCGAACCCGGGACCTACTGATTACAAGTCAGTTGCTCTACCAACTGAGCTATACCGGCGTGTTAGGGCGACGATTATAGCGATTGGCAAGCTTCTGTAAACCCCTGAATTCTGACTATTTTTGCAGAGACGGAGGTTTTTTTGCGATTGGTGATTTTTCAGCCAGCCAGAGGCTTTAAATCAGCCTCAATTGCCGTCGCCACAATGGTCGGTGAATTTCATGTACTCCAATACTTGCGTCTCACCTTCGGAGTCCAGATAGGTCATCCGTGCATTGACCACGCCGCATCCCGGGAGGGTGGTTTCGCTGGTCGACAACACGCGTTGGATGTCGGGTTTGTGGGCGACGTCGGCGTGGGCGGTGAAGGTGACGGCTAACAGGCTGGCGGCGAAGAAGGCTTTCCAGTTGTTGGGGTTCATGGTGATGTCCTCTTGGAGTCAATGGTGGGTGAGGCCATTGAGCGCCGGTGAGGTATCTGGTCTGTGTCGTCGGTGTTGGATTTTGTCTCGTTGTGTATTGGCGAGAGACTTATGTACGTGTTGATACGAAGGCGCTGGAAATGTGCTGAACGGAGGGCTTGGTCATAAAATTGACGAACTACCGCTTGTCTAAAAAGTGATCGATGAAAACAACAAAATAATGACACTCTGCCATGCCTGTCACAAAATGCGTCGACTGAGACGCCTATAATAAGACCTGCGGCTAGTGCCTGCTTGCCGAGCATCACGTCTTTAGTTGCGTCGTGAGGAGAGGGCTATGAGCCTTAGCGAAGAACTTCTGGCGCTGTTTGGCAAAGATGTCAGCCACGATGCCCAAGGCATCAATGCGCGAATGCATTTTTTTGGCAGTGTGCCCGCCGACGAACCCCCCCCATTACATTCCCAGCCCGCCGATACCGCCGTCGTGCGCGCGAAAGTTGTCGCGTTGGTGTCTATCAACGGCGGCGTTGGCCGCAGCACGCTGGCTACGGCTTTGAGCAGCGGGTTGCAGCGTCATGGTGAGTCGGTGGTGGCGCTGGACCTGGATCCGCAAAATGCCCTGCACCACCACTTCGGCGTCAGTGCGACGTTGCCCGGTATTGGCCGCACCAGCTTGGAACATGGTCAATGGCGGGATTTGCAACAGGTCGGGTTTGCCGGTTGTCAGGTGATTACCTTTGGCGATATCGATACCCAACAGCAGGAAAACCTGGAGCGCTGGCTCAAGCACGAACCTGGCTGGCTGGCACGGCGTCTTTCGTCCCTGTGCCTGAGCGAGCGGCAAACGCTGATCATCGATACGCCTGCCGGTAATAATGTCTACTTCCATCAAGCGCTGAGTGTTGCTGATGTGGTGCTGCTGGTGGTTCATCCAGATGCGGCGTGTCTGGGCACCCTGGACCATTTGGACCCATTGCTGGCGCCCTACCTTGAAGGTGAGCGCCCACCCTGTGTGTATGTAGTGGTCAACCAGGTGGATGAGAGCGATGCCTTCAGCCTGGACATGGTCGAGGCCTTCAAGCAGCGCCTGGAGAAACCTCCATTGGAGGTTCATCGCGACGTGGCGATCAACGAGGCGCTGGCGTTTGCGGCCGATCCATTGGATAACGTGGCCAAACACCTGGCCAGTGACGATATCAACGAGATTTGTCGGGTGTTGAAGGCGCCGAAAAAAAGCGCGTAAAAACGCTGTTTATAGGCTTAACGCCAGATGCTTATGCACAATCGATTGGTTGAGGCTGTCATGAAACAGCCATTTTGTGGCGCGGTTCTCAACACGCTGCAACTGCCTGTTTTGTGTGCGTTTTATTTTGTGAACAAAAAATGACCAGCTCGCCTTTTGGGCTGTAGCGCTGATGGTGACAGCCTCTGTAAAGAATTCATCAACAGAGTTATCCACAGGGGCATGTAGGAATTTTTGCCCCTTAATCGCGCTCGGCCAGCACCATCAAGTTGCGTGGGGTCAGTGCGGGTTCACAGAAGCTGCCTATCTCAACCTTGTAGCCTTGTTCCGACAGATAAAGTGCGCGGTCCAGCACGAGCCACATCTCCAACGGGCGCCGAAACAAGCCACGCACCAACTCCAGGTTTCGCACCTGCGCCAGCCGGCGCAATCCATGGGCCTCCAGCGCCACCCAATCCTGTTCACCTGTGGATAAACCCTTGAGGTTGGCTAAGTCGCGGCAGTAGTCGGCAAAGGGTTTGTCCAGCCAACTGGCGGGCAGCGACGGTGTGGGTAAATATTCGTCGCGGCCGCTCAACTGCCGCTGCAACTGATCAAAACCCAGGCGTCGAGCCATGGACGTGTCGCGTTGCTGGCGCACGCGGTTGCCGGCGGTGACGGTTTCGCTCAGTGGCAGGGCCAGGTCATCAATTGACAAACGCAGGGCTGACCTGCGGCCGGCGCTGGAGAGCGGTTGGTAGTGTGTGGCGCTGATGCGGTTGTAGCAGCAGGGCGCCACCGCCAGCTGTTTGCAGCCAGCCGCACTGGCCAGTTGCAGCAGGCGCACATGCAAGTCGCCGCAGGCGTGCAAGGCCACAGGCGTGTGTTCGGGGCTGAGTGTCACCTGCGCCATTACGTCTTGCAGGCGATGCGTGACGGCCAATCCATGGTGCTCGCTCAGCGCCTGGCCCGAGGCGACAAGGGCTGGGTCGTATTCCAGGCAAGTCAGTTGTTGGTTGGATTGCAGCAGGCGGCGGCCGAGATGACCTTTGCCGGCGCACCAGTCCAGCCAGTGGCCAGGTGTTTCGGCGAACTGCAATGCGGCGCCGAAGGCTTCGATCTGCTGCCATTTGCGGCCCGGCACATCGACGTTCAGACGGTGGCGAGCGGGAGCAAGTGGCCGTTTTGGCAGCTCGTCTACCGCGCTGAGGCGCAATGCCCGCTCCGCCAGCTGTGGGAAAGGCGCAGGTGCCGGCAGCTCATGGGCGTGGTTGTGACTGGCTTCGGCATCCGCCAACGAGCGTTGGCGAAGCCATTGGGCCAGCTCGGGATGCTCGGCTTCCCAGGGTAATTGCAGGTGCGTAAAGGGCCGTGGTCGCCACAGCCCCTGGTGCTCGATCAGAAACGCATCCAGCGCCTCGAAACGCGCTTCAGCGTCCCTGGCAGGCATCGACGCGCAACCAGCGTTCGAGCAGTTTGAAGCCGCGTATCAGGATATAAGCCATCAGCAGATAGAACAGCCCGGCGGCGAAGAAGATCTCCACCGGCAGCCAGGTACGGGCGATGATCGTGCGCGCCATGCCAGTCAGTTCGAGCAAGGTTACGGTACTGGCCAGGGCGCTGGCCTTGAGCATCAGGATCACTTCGTTGCTGTACGCCGGCAGGCCGATGCGCGAGGCGCGGGGCAGGATGATGTAGAACAACGTCTTGGGCCTGGACATGCCCAGGGCGCGTGCCGCTTCGATTTCACCCGGCGGGATGGCCTGGATTGCGCCGCGCAGAATCTCGGCGATATAGGCGGCGGTGTGCAGAGTCATAGTCGCCGTGGCGCACCAGAACGGATCGCGCAGGTACGGCCACATGAAGCTCTCGCGCACCGTATCGAACTGCGCCAGGCCGTAGTAGACCAGGAACAACTGCACCAGCAACGGCGTGCCGCGGAAGAAGAAAATGTAGGCGTAGGGCAGGGCGCTCACATACCAGCGGCGTGAGGAGCGGGCAATGCCCAGCGGGATCGCCAGCAGCAGGCCGGCAATAACCGCGATGGCCACCAGTTCCAGAGTGAGGATGGCGCCCTGGGCCAGTTTGGGTAGCCACTTGATGATCACGGCCCAGTTCAGGCCCAGGTCGAAATGCGCCAGCCAGCTGTAGTCGCCGCTCATTGGGTGCTCCTTGCAAAGCCGCGGGCGGCGCGTTTTTCCAGGAAGTGCATGCTGGTCATGGCCAGCACGGTGAGGCCCAGGTACATGAACGCCGCGACCATGAAGAAGGTGAACGGCTGCTTGGTAACGGTCACGCCAATCTGTGCGTGGCGCATGATTTCTTCGAGGCCGATCACCGAGACCAGCGCGGTGTCCTTCATCAGGATCATGAACAGGTTGCCCAGGCCCGGCAGGGCGATGCGCCACATCTGCGGCATGATCAGGCGGGTGAAAATCCTGAGTTTCGACAGCCCCAACGCCACGCCCGCTTCGCGGTGGCCCTTGGGAATCGCGAGGATCGCGCCACGGAACACTTCCGTGGCATAGGCCCCAAAGCACAGCCCCAGAGCGATCACCCCGGCGGCAAAGGCGCTGAGAGAAAGATCGGGGTTGCCGAAGAACTCGCCGAGGGCGCGCATCAGGTTGACCGTGCCGAAATAAATCAGCAGCACCCACAACAATTCCGGAATGCCGCGAACGATGGTCGAGTAAGCGCCGCCAAGCCATTGCAGCGGCTTGTACGGGGAGGTCTTGGCCAAGGCGCCGGCAAGGCCCAGCACCAGCCCCAGGCACAGGGCCGTGAGCGCCAGTTTGACGGTCATCAGCGCGCCGGCGGCAAGCGCCGGGCCGAATCCGTAGAGATCGAAATTCATGGTGTTTTCATATCGCAAGGCATTGCTAAAAGCCGGCGTGCCCAAGTGAGCACGCCGGGCAAGTCGTTCAGATCATTCGATGCTGAACGGGAAGTACTTGTCGTTGATCTTCTTGTAGGTGCCGTCTGCCTTGATCTCCGCCAGGGCTTTGTTCAGGCGCTCGCGCAGAGGGTCGCCCTTGCGTACGGCGATACCGATCTTGTCGCTCTCCACCACGGGGTCGCCTTTGAACTCGTAGGCCGAGCCGTCTTTGCTCTTGAGCCATTCGTACTGCACGTACTTGTCGGCAAGGATGCCGTCGAGGCGCCCGGACGTCAGGTCGAGATAGGCGTTTTCCTGGGTGTCATAGAGCTTGGCGGTGGTGTCCGGCAGCTTGTCTTCCAGGTAAGTGCCGGCCAGGGTCGCTCGTTGTGCGCCGATGGTTTTGCCCTTCAGGTACGCCGCATCGGTCTTGAAGTCCGCAGTGGCTTTCGGCGCAATGAATTGCAGCTTGTTAGAGTAGTACGGGTCGGTGAAGTCGACGGCCTGCTTGCGTTCATCGGTGATGGACAGCGAAGACACCAGGAAGTCGAACTTCTTGGCGTTCAAGGCCGGGATGATGCCGTCCCAGTCGGACACATACACTTCACACTTCTCGACTTTCATCTTGGCGCACAGGGCGTCGCCGATGTCTTTGTCGAAGCCCACGACGTTGCCGCTGGCATCTTTATTGTTGAAGGGCGGGTAGGCCGCCTCAATCCCCATCTTCAAGGTTTCTGCCATGGCCGTGGCGCTGAACGCCATCGAGACGGCCGCGGCCAGAAGGAATTTTTTATAGGTCTGCATGCATGTTGCTCCGTTAGCGGTTGCTGGACATGAATTGTTTGCAGCGCGCCGAAAGCGGGTTTTCAAACACCTGCTGTGGCGATCCTTGCTCTTCGACCAGGCCTTGGTGCAAGAACACCACTTCACTGGACACTTGGCGGGCGAAGCCCATTTCATGGGTGACCAGCAGCATGGTGCGACCTTCTTCGGCCAGCGCGCGGATCACATTAAGTACTTCCTGAACCATTTCCGGGTCAAGGGCCGAGGTCGGCTCGTCGAACAGGATGACCTTGGGCTGCATCGCCAGGGTGCGTGCAATGGCTGCCCGTTGTTGCTGGCCGCCGGAGAGTTGCGCAGGGTAAGCGTGGCGCTTGTCGGCGATGCCGACCTTGGCCAGCAGGGCTTCGGCTACGTCAATGGCTTCGGCCTTGCTTTGGCCGAGCACACGGCGGGGCGCCTCGATGATGTTGTCGAGGATGCTCATGTGTGGCCACAGGTTAAAGTTTTGAAACACAAAACCGATTTCGCTGCGCAGGCGATTGATCTGCTTGCCATCGGCGGCCATCAGCTCGCCATTTTTCGCGGCCTTGAGCTTGAGCTCTTCGCCGGCTACCAGGATCTGGCCCTGATGGGGGTTTTCCAGCAGGTTGATGCAGCGCAGAAAGGTGGACTTGCCGGAACCGGAGGAACCCAGGATCGAGATCACGTCGCCGTCGCGGGCGGTCAGCGAGATACCTTTAAGTACCTCCAGCTCACCATAGCGTTTATGCAAGTTGCGGATTTCAAGCGCGGGCGTGGCCTCGGCCATGTGCGGTCCTCATTGTGTTCGTTGCGTTCTTCGCTGTTGGGCCGCCTTCCTAGCGAGGCGCCAAGCTAGCATGCGTTTGGATGGCCGCCAACAGCGCTGCGGACGGTTGACCGGTGGTCTGCGGCAGGGTGTCGCATCGGCACAGCAGCGTGTCGCGCCATCTACAACCTACAGACGTTTGACCCCGGAAAATCCACAGGCTTCGCGTAAAAAAGGGCGCGATGGTGCCAGCTTTGGCCGGGTGTTGGAAGGGTTAACCGGGCAAACGGCGCATATCAGCCCTTTTATGAGGCGTCACGTAATTTTGTGTGTGTGTTTTTGGTGCGTTTGTTGGGGTGAATGTGAGTCGCACGGTAACGCTATAGCGGAATGCCATTGTTCTCAATGACTTGCGACGGTTATGGAATCGTCCTACAAGCCGCATCAATCGGGACTTTGTAACATTTTGGCGCAGTTCTTGCGTAAAAAATAAAGAACGCCCCGTTGCATTCTTTTCACGAGAAAGACTGCAGGCGGGACGGACCGTTTTCGCAATTCCTCGCAAAGGTGTGTCAATGAGTAGTACGCAAAGCTCCAATGACCTCGAACAGGGGCTCAAACCGCGTCACGTCACGATGCTGTCGATTGCCGGCGTAATTGGTGCCGGTTTGTTTGTCGGCTCCGGCCATGCGATCGCTGCAGCCGGCCCGGCCGTTCTGTTGGCCTATGCGGCTGCCGGTACGCTGGTGGTATTAGTGATGCGGATGTTGGCCGAGATGGCCGTTGCGTCGCCGGACACCGGTTCGTTTTCCACTTATGCCGACCGTGCGATCGGCCACTGGGCTGGTTTCACCATTGGCTGGTTGTACTGGTGGTTCTGGGTGCTGGTGATTCCTTTGGAGGCCAACGCCGCTGCGACCATCCTTCATGCCTGGTTCCCCGGTGTGGCGATCTGGGCGTTTACCCTGATCATCACGTTGCTGCTGACGGCGACTAACCTGTTCAGCGTGAAGAACTATGGCGAGTTCGAGTTCTGGTTTGCGCTGATCAAGGTGGTGGCAATCGTCGGATTTGTGATCCTCGGGTTGGCGGCCGTTTTCGGTTTCCTGCCAACCAGCCAGGTCAGCGGCGTTTCGCACCTGTTCGACACCCAAGGCTTCATGCCTAACGGCATGGGCGCGGTATTGGCGGCCATCCTGACGACGATGTTCTCGTTCATGGGTACCGAGATCGTCACCATCGCTGCAGCTGAATCAAAGAACCCCGGCCAACAAATCACCAAGGCCACCAACTCGGTGATCTGGCGGATTGGTTTGTTCTACCTGTTGTCGATCTTCATCGTCGTGTCCCTGGTGCCATGGAACGATCCTTCCCTGGCTGCGGTAGGTTCCTATCAGACCGTGCTGGAGCGCATGGGCATCCCGAATGCCAAGATGATCGTCGATCTGGTGGTATTGGTTGCCGTGACCAGTTGCCTGAACTCGGCGCTGTATACCGCCTCGCGCATGCTGTTTTCCCTGGGCCGTCGCGGTGATGCCCCGGCCGTGTCCAAGCGCACCAACAAAAGCGGTACGCCTTACTGGGCGGTTTTGCTGTCCACTGGCGCGGCGTTCCTGGCGGTATTTGCCAACTACGTGGCCCCGGCGGCCGTGTTCGAGTTCCTGCTGGCCAGCTCTGGTGCCATTGCGTTGCTGGTGTACCTGGTGATTGCGGTGTCGCAATTGCGCATGCGCCAGAAGCGCACGGCGGCGGGCGAGAAGATCGCGTTCAAGATGTGGCTGTTCCCCGGCCTGACCTACGCAGTGATGGTGTTCATCGTCGGTACGTTGACCATCATGCTGTTCCAGGAAGCGCACCGGGTCGAGATTATCGCGACCGGTATTTTGAGCTTGTTGGTGGTGCTGGCGGGGTTGCTTGTGGCGAGCCGTCGCAAGGCACAGAAGCTGGGTACTGCGGTACTCAATTGATGTGATTGAATGCAGTGCTTGATGTGCTGCAGTTCAAGTGTGGGAGGGAGCGAGTCCCTCTCACATTTGGTTTTGGGTCAGTCCGCTGACTGGGTCAGTGCCTGGGACGCCGCCACGTAATCCGCCTGGAACTGCGGTGACTCGATCCACGCCAGCGCAGCCGCTTCGTCATCGCTGTCCGTGACCCACTGTCGATATTCAATCAGCGCCGCCAGGATAAAGTCGGTGGCTTCCTCTTCGCCCTCCTGCTCCAGCACCAGTGCCAGCAGTGGATGCGCCAGGAATGCCGCGCACAACGCCTGTTGGCTGATATCACCTGCCGTGCGCATCTCTACAAACAGCTCGGTCAAATCCACCGATTTAAGGTCGATACGGCTGTCATCGCCGGCGAATGCATCCGGCTTCGCCGCAACGGCGCGCTGGGTGCGGTTTTGCTTGGCCTTGGCCTTTGCCCGGTGGGCACGTTTTTGCTGTTTGTTTGGCGAAGCCATGGGCTTGCGTCCTTGGTTCAGGATCTGGGCCGGGTATTGAAGCGCAGGTTGGGGGAAATCCCAAGGGAATCTACGTGCGTTCCGTCACTCGGTACCCGGGCGTGTCGTTTGCCAGCACCCCTTGCCGTAGCCACGCCAGCGCGATGGGCCACAGTCGATGCTGATACTCACTGCGAAAGAACGCGAAATGCCCGACGGTTTTCTCGCCGATATCTTCGGGGGCAATACGCAAATGAGTACGCTCGCTGCTGTCAAAATAGCCCAGCAATCGCTCGATGGCCGTCACTGTGCCAAACGGGTCGTCAGTAATGCTGATGGCCAGTAGCTGAGCCTTCACGCGCCGGAATGGCAACTCACCCAGGGTACGTCCGCTGGGGCGCTGTTCGTACTTCGATGCCGGCGTGGCCCAGTCTCTCACCACGCCTTTGGGCGTGTCCTCCAGCCAGCCCAGCCGTTTGCCTGGGAAGTACCCACACAGGGCCGTTATCAAGGGCATCGCCACATGCCATTTGGCAAGCATCCGCCAGCGCTCGCTCGCGTGATAATCGCGCCAGTAGGCGAACTGTGCGCCCACCGTGACGATCCGCCGAATCACCGCGCCCGATGCCCCCAGTCCGGCCGCGCAACCGCCAAAACTGTGGGCGACCACATCAATCGGTTGTCCGGGAAATTCTCGCTGAGCGCGCTGCAGCATCGCCTCGAAATCCAGCACGCCCCAATCTGACCAGGAGGCATTGAAGCCTCGCAAAGAGCCTTTTCTGGATTCGCCGATGCCGCGATAGTCATAAGTGATGACGTCGAAGCCATTGGCAAACAGATAGTCGGCGAAGCGTGAGTAATGGCGGCAACGCACGGAGGTGGCGGCGTTGATGATCACCACCGGGCGCGTGGCGTCGGTACGAATATGACGCCAGGTGAAGCCGCCGATAAGGTAGCCGTCGGCGGCAGGCTGTCGAAATGCTTCTGGGGCAGGTCGGGTCGGCAGGTTCATCGGTTGGTTCAATCCATGCGCTTGTTGGGTGGGCTCGGAGACACACGCGCTTTTTATAAGAAGCCGAAATTATCAAATTTAACCGGCCATGCGTGCAGAAAGTGCCGGTATGCTCGACGTATCGCATTGGCTGCCCAGGCTTGCGATCTTTTTTGATTGACCAGAGTTGGCCCATGACCCGCGACACCCTTGAACACCACCAGATCCCGATCTACTTCGCTGCTGTCATCCTGGCGACCTCTTTCGGCCTGCTTGCGCCCATGGCGGCCCAAGGTCTTGGCACGCTGGTCATGCCCGCCATTGCGATCCTGATGTATGCGATGTTCCTGCAAATCCCGTTTCTGGAGCTGCGCCAGGGCTTGATCAACAAGCGCTTCCTCGCGGCATTGCTGCTGGCCAATTTTGTTCTGGTGCCGTTGCTGGTGTGGGCGTTGACCCGTGGCCTGGTGGGGCACCCGGCTTTGCTGGTGGGGGCGCTATTGGTGCTGCTCACGCCGTGCATCGACTACGTGGTGGTGTTTACCCATATCGGCAAGGGCGATTCGCGGTTGATGCTGGCGGCGACGCCGCTGCTGTTGTTGCTGCAGTTGGTGTTTCTGCCGGTATACCTGAGTTTCATGTTGGGCGCGCAGTTCGAAGGGGTGGTGGCTGTGGGGCCATTCGTCGAGGCGTTCCTGTGGTTGATCGTGGCACCGATGTTCCTCGCGGTGTTGACCATGCCCCTGGCACGCCGCTCCAGCGTTGCACGCCTGTGGAGCAATGCCTGGGCCTGGCTGCCGGTGCCGGCGATGGCGCTGGTGCTGTTTGTGGTGATCGGCTCGCAGATCACGGCGGTGGTGCGCGATATCGGCCTGTTGTTGCCGGTGATTCCGGTCTACTTGGGGTTCCTGCTGTTGGCGCCGCTGATGGGGGCGTTGGCATCCAAGCTGTTCGCGTTGCCGGCCATGACGGCGCGTGCGGTGACCTTCAGCGCATCGACGCGCAATTCGCTGGTGGTGCTGCCCCTGGCACTGGCTCTGCCCGAAGATGTGCGTGGCATTGCCGCAACGGCGGTCATTCTGCAAACACTGGTCGAGTTGGTGGGTGAGCTGATCTACGTTCGCCTGGTGCCACTGTGGGTATGGCCCGCCAATCGGTAAAGCGTGAATGTTGGGGTTTGTTCAGGCGTTATTCAGGACGCGCTGCGGCACCATATAGCCGGCGCACCCTATCTGAAAGGACAACCAATGGATCACCGCAGTCGTTTTCGCCTGGAGTCCCTGGGCATTTTCCTGATCGCCCTGCTGCTATTCACCTTGGGCATCTGGGATCAGCAACCCCAAGGTTTTGACGGGCGTTGGGCGCTGTTCATGCAGGAAATGTTTCGCCATGGTGCGAGCCTTTTCCCCACTACCTACGGCCAGCCGTATGCGGATTACCCCGGCACTGCGACTTTCTTCAGTTTTGTATTTGCCCGGTTGTTTGGTGCGCCGAATCACTTGGCCAATGTGCTGCCGACGGCGCTCGCCTCGGCGGGGGTGGTTGCCCTGATCTATCGCCTGCTGGCGCCTGCCAGTCGTCCTTGGGCGCTGCTCACGGTGTTGCTGACGCTGCTCACAACCCAGTTATTGGAAAAATCCCGCTCGGTGTGCCTGGACCAGATGGTGGCGTTGTTGTGTGTCGGCAGTTTCTATCTGCTGCACAGCGGCGAGCGTCTGGGGTCGCGGGTACGGCAGTTGGCGGTTTTTCCGCTGTTCGTCCTGGGCTTCGCGATCCGCGGGCCGTTGGGGTTGATCGAGGTCTGTGGGGTGGTGTGCGTGTACTGGGCGCTGGGTCGGCCAGGTGAAAGGGTCAAGCGGGTGCTGGTCCACGGCGTTGTCGGGTTAGGGCTGCTTGCGGCGTGCTGGTGGGTGCTGATGAAGCTTGCGCGGGTCAGTGGTGGCGATGCCTTTGCCGACGAAGTGTTCAAGATGCAGGTTGGCGGCCGTCTCGATGAATCGGGCGAGCCGTTTTATTTCTACTTCCAGCTGAGCCTGTATCGCTACTTCCCTGTGGTGCCATTGGCGCTGGCGACCATGATTGCGCTGCGCCATCGTTGGTCTGAGCGGTGGGCGAATGAAGACGTGCAACTATTGGCGCGTCTCGGCGCTTGTGGCTTGATGATTTTGCTCGGCCTGTCGGTGCCACACTTCAAGCGTGCCTACTACATTCTGCCGATGGTGCCGATGTTTGCCGCTGTGGCCGCCTATGGGCTGCTTCACGCGCAAGGTTGGTTCGCGGGCGTGCGTCGCAGCTATGAAGGGCTTGTCGCGGCGCTACCGGCTTTGGGCGTGGTTGTACTCTTTGTTTGTCGGTATACGTGGCAAAAGCACGGTTACTGGCCTGATGTTTCGTTACCGCTGCTGATCGGTGTGCTGGTCATTCTACAAGCGGTGGCGTTGGTGGCCTGGCGGCGGGAGCTGAGGTTGGTGTGGCTCAGCGTCATCGCATTGGCGGCGCAATGGCTGCTGCTGGTGGTGGTGATCGAGCCCGCCAAGGACCTGCAATTCGACACGCGGCGGTTTGTCAGCCAGGTGGAAACGCTTCGGGTATCGCAGCCCGGCCCGCTGGTGTTTGTCAATCTGGCGCGCGACACCTGGGCGGTGCGCTACATGATGAACCTGGACCACGATGAGCAGCCGCTGTTTGTGGGGCGTAATGAGCTTGAGAAGTTGAACGCGTTGCCCCGCCCATCCTGGGTGATTGTCTCGCGCAAAGAGACTGCGCTGTTGAAAGGGACCCCGGTGGAGCAACTGGCACCCAGCTATGAAGGGCGTTTGAATGACAATCCGTTGATGGTGTTTTTGCTCAAGTAGATGGCTGATCCAGTGCAGGCTAATTGCACTGGTAACCCTCGGGCATCTTGACGGTGTAGTTGCGTTGCACGCGGTCCTGGAAGTTCAGGTTCTGCAGACCCTGTTCAACCAGGAACGCCTCGACTTTGGCGGCCTGGCAATCTTCGTTGTAGGACATCGCCCGGAGTACATACACCGCGCGCCTGCTCGCTTCATCCCGGGCAGTAGCCGTGAACGTGGTAAGCGTGGTGTAGCCGGTTCGCTCCGAGGTACCCACTGGGCCATAGGTGGTGTTGGGTTTGCTGGTGCAGGTCAGTTGGTCGTCTTTTTTCTTGTTCTTCTTGCACTCAGTGGTGGTGCTGGTCGGTACCTGGCCGTACTCGGTGGCGGTATAGCGATAAGTGACCTGCCGGCTGTCGACATCGAGCGTGACGGTCATTCTGATCGGTGCATGGTTCTGAGGCAGGGTGGTGTCAGTGAACACCTCTCGAAAGCCCTGGTCCTTCAGGGCTCTGACCATGTCTCGAAGGTAGTAGCGGGCATTGAGCGTGTTCTGCGCATTGCCCCCGACGGACGTGGTCACCAGCACGGTTGCCTGTCGATCAAAGTCATAGTCCGGATCAGGTGTCGCGTTGATCGAGACATCCATTTGCGTGGCGCACCCACTGAGCAATGCAGTCAGCAGTAACAGCGCGCAGAACACATACCGGGTCATCAAATCACTACCTTGCAGCAAGAAATATAAAAGCTAAACGGTTGAGCCGCGCGATAAACAAGCTTCAGGCGGGGAGACGGTTCGGCGTGATCGTTTGAATCAGGCTGTTCCGTTCTTTCTTGAGTAGGGCCAGGCCTTGAGCTTGCCCGGGCACCCTTAAATCGCGGGCAATAAAAAACCCCAAGGAATTATCTTCGCTTGGGGTTTTTCGGTATTAGTGGTGCCCAGAGACGGAATCGAACCGCCGACACGGGGATTTTCAATCCCCTGCTCTACCGACTGAGCTATCTGGGCAACGGGGCGCATTAAACGGGTTTTTCAGGGGGTCGTCAAGCAAGTTTTCAAAAAATATTTAATTATTACCGTCGCTTACGTTCCGACCCCGATTTTTGATCAGTTATTGAGCAGGTGGCACGTAGCCGTCGGCCTTGGCGTAATCTTCGCCGGAAAAGAACTTGTCCATTTCGCCCTGCAGGTATTTGCGGTCTTCGGCGTTCATCATGTTCAGACGTTTTTCGTTGATCAGCAGGGTCTGGTGTTTCTGCCAGTCGGCCCAGGCCTGGGCGGAGACGTGATCGAACACATCCTGGCCCTTGGCGCCCGGATAGGGAGGGCGCTCCAGGCCCGGCAGTTCTTCTTTGTACTTGCGGCACATTACGGTGCGGGTCATGACAACTCTCCTGCGTTCAATGCATCGGCCGCGCGCTTCAGCAGTTTTTTTACCGGGGCGGCAAGGCCCAGGCGCGGCGGGGTGGCGAGGTTATACCAGAGCCAGTCGGCCTCGGCCACGTGATGGGCGGTTTCCTCAACCTGCACCAGCCAGGGTTGGATGGCCAGCTGGAAGTGGCTGAAAGTGTGGATCAGTTCCGGCAGTGCCTGTTGCTTGCCCAGTGCGAGTGCGTGCTGGTTGGCGAGGTGGTCCAGGTCTTCCAGGTCATCCAGCTCGGGCAGGCTCCACAAACCGCCCCACAGGCCCGTGGAAGGGCGACGATAAAGCAGGATCGCGCCTTCGGCGTTGGCCAGCAGCGGCATCAGCGTGCGCTTTTGCGGGATGGTCTTGCGCGGCTTGGGGACCGGGTAGCGCGTCTCCAGGCCGAGCAGGTGGGCTTCGCAGCCTTTTTCCAGCGGGCACAGTAGGCAGCTGGGTTTGCTGCGGGTGCAGAGCGTGGCGCCCATGTCCATCATTGCCTGGGTGTAGGCGTTGACCCGGTCATGGGGTGTAAAGCGCTCTGCGGTCGCCCACAGTTGCCTGGCGACCTTGGGTTCGCCTGGGTAGCCCTCCTGCGCGGTAAAACGCGCGAGCACGCGTTTGACGTTGCCGTCGAGGATCGGCGCGCGCAGGCCCATGCTCAGGCTGGCGATCGCGCCGGCGGTGGACAGGCCGATACCGGGCAGCTCGGTGAGTTTTTCGACGTCACGGGGAAATTCGCCGCCGTATTCGGCGACGACAATCCTGGCGGTCTTCTGCAGGTTGCGGGCGCGGGTGTAGTAACCCAGGCCTGTCCACAGGTGCAGCACTTCGTCTTCCGGCGCAGCGGCCAGGGCCTCGACCGTTGGCAGCGAGGCCATGAAGCGATCGAAGTAGTTCAACACCGTACTGACCTGGGTCTGCTGCAGCATGATCTCCGAGACCCATACCCGGTACGGCGTGATGCCCTGTTGCCAAGGCAGGTCATGGCGACCGTGGCGGTCGTACCAATCGAGCACCGCCTGTGAAAATTGCTCGTCTCTCATCGCTTGAACAGGCCTTTCAGGGCGTCTTTCAGTTGTGGGTTGACCTTGTCGAGCTTCTCTTCAAGCTTGTCGCTGAGCTTGTTGCCGGCCGCTTTGATCGCCACCTGGGTCAAGCCATCCTTGTCCAGTCGGCACGCCTTGGCGCCCAGCTCCAGCGGGCCACGGCAGCGTAGCGGTACTTCGATGCCCTGGAAGTTGCTGCCGACCTGACAGGCCGGGTCCGGAACGTCGCGCTTGTCGCCTTCGACGATGATGCCGACGCGGTAGTCCATGCCCAGTACGCGCAGGTCGATATCGCCATTACCATTGACCGTCAGCCCCGGGATGCGCACTTTCAGGTCCGGGTTGCTGGCCACGCCGTTATGGAAGGTCAGGTTGCCGCGCAGTTCCTGGAATGGCGTGTCCTTGCCCTGTGGCGTGCTGCTCAAGGTCTTGCGGTTGAGCAGGGCGATGCCGGTGCACAGTTGCTGTTCAAGGTTGGCATTGAGCAGCACGCCGTTATTGATCACGAAGCTGGCGGTGCCGTTGAGGCTGTCGATCAGCGCTTTCTGGCTGTTACCGCGGCCTGTGAGGTTGCTGTCCAGGTTGACCTGGCCTTTGACCGGAGGGTTTTGCCCCTGGGCCTGCAGGATGCGTTCAACCGGCACTTGCCTGATATGGGTTTGCACCGCCACGACCGGGATGTCCTGGCGCACATCAAGCGTACCGTTGGCTTGGAATGTTCCGTTGTAGATACCGCCGCTCAGGCTGTCGAGCTTGAGTTGGCCGTCGAGGCCGGAGGCTTTCAGCGCAGCGTTCTGGATCGGCAGCTTGCTCAGCGTCAGTTGGCCGAAGGCCAGGTCGGCGTCCACGTCCAGGGTGCGCAGGCGGATCAGCGGCAGCAGCTTGTCGGTACTCCAGGCGCCTTTGGTCGGGGCGTCCGGCAGCGGAGTGGTGCCGCCGGCAGCCATGGCGCCCATTTCGCTGTTCTGGACTTCGGCCTGGCGTGCGGCGGCTGCACCTTTGGCGGATTCGGATTTGGCCGGCAAGTAGTTGTCGGCGTTGAAGGTGTCGCCCTTGAGCTGAACGCGCAGGGATTGTTTGGCGAAGTCATCCACGGCGACGCGACCGGTGAAGGTGCTGCCATCAAGCTTCAGGTTCAGGTCTTCCAGGGCCACGCTGGTGGGCGTGCCTTTGAGGCGGCTGACCAGTTCGACCTTGCTCAGGCTGCCCTCGGCCATGGCTGGCAACGGGTGGCCGATGCTTTCGAGGAACTTGGCCAGGTCAAATTGGGCGACGGACAGGGCGCCGTTGAGTTGCGGGGTTTTGTTCAGGTCGTTGACCTTCAGTTCACCCAACGCCCGCAACTGGTTGGCGGACAGCTTCAGGTTGGTCCATTCGGCGATATTGGCGGCGAGGTCCACCAATACCTGACCCTGGGTGGAGAAGGTCACGGTCTTGCCTTGCAGCGGCTCGCCGGTGGCTTCGCCGCTCAAGCGCATGTCTTCGAACTGATAGCGTTTGAGGGCGTTCTGGATACGCAGGTTGCCGTTGAGCTCGGTCTTGACGCGCATCAGGGGTTGGTTGGTGCCCAGGAATGCGGTGAGTTTCAGCGGGATGCTGGCGCCTTCGTGCACGGCACCGGCACTCAGTTGGATGCTCTCGGCGCTGAACTGCTTGCCGGTCTGCTCGTCGTTGTATTCAACGCGGGCGTTGTTGATGGTCAGGCTGTCGATATCCAGGCGGATCGGCTTTGACGGTTTCTCAGGCTCCGGTTGGGCAGGCTTTTCCACAGGCGCGGAGGCTGGAGCTTCGGTGCCTGCCACCGGTACGTTCTTGCCGATGTCTTCCCAGTCACCATGGCCTTGCTTGTCGCGGTTCAGGCGAAGGTTGAGGCCCTCCACGCGCACGTCACTCATCTGCACTTCGCGGCGCAGCAGCGGCAACACGCGTACCGACAGGCCGAGCATCTGCAGGTCGGCGAACGGTTTGGTCGGATTGGTCAGGGTGGCGACGCTGGCTTCGTGCAGTTCCAGGCCCAGCCAGGGGAACAGGCTCCAGCCGATGTCGCCATTGAGCGTCAGCTCGATGTGGGCCTTGTCGCGGGCAATCTGGCGAATCTCGTCTTTGTAGTCGTTGGGATCGAAGAGGTGGGTCAAGGCGAAGCCGAGGGCCACAATGATCAGCAACAGCCCGAGAAGTACCAGACCCAGGATTTTGCCGAACGCTTTCATGGGCGAGTCCTTGTATGTCGAATTCAAAATTTAGCCGGAGAGTATAACGCCCGCAGGCCCCCGTCAGTTCACGGATGGTTACATTGTATCGAGTCCGTGTGAAACGGGATTTTGGCGCCAAAAAATACAGTTATCGCAAAAAGGTGATGTCATTTTGGTTTTTCTGTCATTCGCAGGTGCTAATCTGCGCGGGTTCGTCTGCCTTCTGCGACACAGCGTCGCGCCCATAGGAGCTTCTACTCAACAAAAAACGGCCATCGCTTTGCGTGTAAGGCTGAGTGAGAGAGCGCCCGACGATCAAAAATCAATAACTGGGGGAAACATCAATGAGCACTAGCACTGCGGCGGGTAGTACTGCCGCGCAGCCTGCGTTCCTGTCCAAGGAACGCATCATCGCCAAGCCCGGATTCAACCGCTGGCTGGTTCCGCCGGCCGCTCTGGCGATCCACTTGTGCATCGGCATGGCCTACGGTTTCTCTGTGTTCTGGCTGCCACTGTCCAAGGCGCTGGGGATCACCGCGCCCGTCGCCTGCGCGCCGGACATGAGCTTTATCGCCCAGGTCTTCTCGTCTCAATGCGACTGGCCCATCTCCATGCTGGGCTGGATCTACACCCTGTTCTTCATCTTCCTGGGCTGCTCGGCAGCGATCTGGGGGGGCTGGCTGGAACACGCCGGGCCTCGCAAGGCGGGCGTTGTGTCGGCGTTGTGCTGGTGCGGCGGGCTGTTGATCTCGGCGTTGGGTATCTACACCCACCAGATCTGGCTGATGTGGATCGGCTCCGGGGTCATTGGCGGTATCGGCCTGGGCCTGGGCTATATCTCGCCCGTATCGACCCTGATCAAGTGGTTCCCGGACAAACGCGGCATGGCGACCGGCATGGCAATCATGGGCTTCGGCGGCGGTGCGATGGTCGGTGCACCTCTGGCTGCGGCGCTGATGGGCCACTTCGCGTCGCCGACCAGCGTAGGCGTATGGCAGAGCTTCCTGGTGATGGCTGCGATTTACTTCGTGTTCATGATCGGTGGCGCCTTGTCTTACCGCGTCCCGCCGACCGGCTGGAAGCCCGAGGGCTGGACCGCTCCGGCGAAAAAAGCCAGCAACGCGATGATCACCCATCGCCATGTCCATGTGAACGTGGCCTGGAAAACCCCGCAGTTCCGTCTGGTATGGCTGGTGCTGTGCCTGAACGTTTCCGCCGGTATCGGCATCCTCGGCATGGCTTCTCCGCTGTTGCAGGAAGTATTTGGCGGCAAGTTGCTGGGCGTTGACGTGCCGTTCGGTCAGTTGGATGCGGGTCAGTTGGCTTCCATTGCAGCGATCGCCGCCGGATTCACGGGTTTGTTGAGCCTGTTCAACATTGGTGGCCGGTTCTTCTGGGCGTCGTTCTCCGACTACCTGGGCCGTAAAAACACCTACTTCGTGTTCTTCGCCCTGGGCTTTGCCCTGTATGCGTTGATTCCGAACCTGGGGCACCTGGGTAACGTGGCACTGTTCGTAGCGGCGTTCTGCATCATCCTGTCGATGTACGGCGGTGGTTTTGCGACGGTTCCGGCTTACCTGGCCGACCTGTTCGGCACCCAGATGGTCGGTGCGATCCACGGTCGCCTGCTGACCGCGTGGGCTGCGGCGGGCGTGTTGGGTCCGGTGCTGGTGAACTACCTGCGTGAGTACCAGTTGAGCATCGGTGTCGAGCGAGCCGCTGCCTACGACATCACCCTGTACATCCTTGCCGGCCTGTTGGTTCTGGGCTTCATCTGCAACATGCTGGTACGCCCGGTGGCTGACAAGTACTTCATGACCGATGCCGAACTGGCCGCCGAACAGGCGCTGGGCCATGACAAAGGCGCAGATGCCTCCACTTCCCTGGAGTGGAAAGCCGCGTCCGGCAGCGTGCCGTTAGCCATCGCCGCATGGCTGGTGGTGGGCATTCCGTTGGCGTGGGGTGTGTGGGTGACCCTGCAGAAGACGGCAGTACTGTTCCACTGAGTTGAATGCAGGCGGGCGCACCATCTTGGAGCGCCTGCTTGTATGCACATGTCTATCCTCGCCATACCTCGCTTCAACTCGTCAGTCTTATCCCCTCCGATGTTTCTGTTTGGCGCCCGCGCCCCTATAATGGCTGCCTTTTTCGCCCAATGATTTTGCGGAGCTGGTGATGGCCGAACGTAAGGCGTCCGTCGAGCGCGACACTCTGGAAACCCAGATCAAAGCCTCGATCAACCTGGATGGCACCGGAAAGGCCCGATTTGATATCGGTGTACCTTTTCTTGAGCACATGCTGGACCAGATCGCCCGTCACGGGCTGATCGACCTGGATATCGTCAGCAAGGGCGACCTGCATATCGACGACCACCACACAGTGGAAGACGTGGGCATCACCCTGGGCCAGGCGTTTGCCAAGGCTATCGGCGACAAAAAAGGCATCCGTCGCTACGGCCACGCCTATGTCCCGCTGGATGAAGCGCTGTCGCGCGTAGTCATCGACTTCTCCGGCCGACCAGGCCTGCAGATGCACGTGCCCTACACCCGCGCCACCGTGGGCGGCTTTGACGTCGACCTGTTCCAGGAATTCTTCCAGGGCTTCGTCAACCACGCACTCGTCAGCCTGCACATCGACAACCTGCGCGGCACCAACACCCACCACCAGATCGAAACCGTGTTCAAGGCTTTCGGCCGCGCGCTGCGCATGGCCGTGGAGCTGGATGAGCGCATGGCCGGGCAAATGCCCTCGACCAAGGGCGTCCTGTAATGCAGACGGTCGCGGTTATCGATTACGGCATGGGTAACCTGCACTCGGTGGCCAAGGCCCTCGAGCACGTGGGTGCCGGCAAGGTGCTGATCACCAGCGATGCCAACGTGATTCGCGAAGCCGACCGGGTGGTGTTTCCTGGTGTCGGCGCGATTCGCGATTGCATGGCCGAGATCCGCCGCCTGGGCTTTGACAGCCTGGTGCGCGAAGTCAGCCAGGACCGCCCGTTCCTCGGCATCTGCGTGGGCATGCAAGCCTTGCTCGACCACAGTGAAGAGAACGACGGCGTCGACTGCATCGGCCTGTTCCCGGGCCAGGTGAAGTTCTTCGGCAAGGACCTGCACGAAGACGGCGAACACCTGAAAGTCCCGCACATGGGTTGGAATGAAGTCAGCCAGACCGTGGATCACCCGCTGTGGCATGACATCCCGGACCTGGCGCGTTTCTACTTCGTGCACAGCTACTACATTGCCGCCGGTAAACCCGGCCAGGTGGTGGGTGGCGGGCATTACGGCGTCGACTTCGCCGCCGCGCTGGCCGAGGGTTCGCGCTTTGCCGTGCAGTTCCACCCGGAGAAGAGCCATACCCATGGCCTGCAATTGCTGCAGAACTTCGCCGTTTGGGATGGCCGCTGGTAAATGGCCAGGAAGCCGAAACCGCCGATCTTGAACCTCACGCCCGAACAGGAGCGTGAGGCAAACCACAAGATCAAGGTCTTCATGGAAGACCGCTTCGAGCTCAAGCTGGGCTCGTTTGAGGTGGCCGAGATTCTTGAGCTGTTCACCACTGAAGTAGCGCCGCACTATTACAACCGGGCGATTTTCGACACGCAGACGCTCCTTAAAGAAAGGTTCGAAAGCATCGAAAGCGACCTGTGGTCGCTTGAAAAGAGCAGCTGAAAGCGTCAAGCCCCAAGCTGCAAGAATTGATACGCGTGCTTGCTTGCAGCTTACAGCTTGCAGCTTGCAGCTCTTTGACGAAGGAAAAGCATGCTAATTATCCCCGCTATCGATCTCAAGGACGGCGCCTGCGTACGTCTGCGCCAAGGCCGCATGGAAGATTCCACCGTGTTCTCCGATGACCCGGTGAGCATGGCCGCCAAATGGGTGGAAGGAGGCTGCCGTCGCCTGCATCTGGTGGACCTGAACGGCGCCTTCGAAGGCCAGCCGGTCAACGGCGA
Organism: Pseudomonas sp. MWU13-2517; assembly: GCF_023242545.1. Taxonomy (NCBI): domain Bacteria; kingdom Pseudomonadati; phylum Pseudomonadota; class Gammaproteobacteria; order Pseudomonadales; family Pseudomonadaceae; genus Pseudomonas; species Pseudomonas sp. MWU13-2517. The sequence goes on from NZ_JALMFA010000013.1 coordinate 224,196, forward strand.
GGTGGTGACTGCAATTGCCAAGCGCTACCCGAACCTGCCGATCCAGATCGGCGGTGGCATCCGCTCCCTGGAAACCATCGAGCACTACGTCAAGGCTGGCGTGAGCTATGTGATCATCGGCACCAAGGCCGTGAAAGACCCGGCTTTCGTGGCCGAAGCCTGCCGCGCGTTTCCAGGCAAAGTGATCGTGGGCCTGGACGCCAAGGACGGTTTCGTCGCTACCGACGGCTGGGCTGAGATCAGCACCGTGCAGGTGATCGACCTGGCCAAGCAGTTCGAAGCCGACGGCGTGTCCGCCATCGTGTACACCGACATCGCCAAAGACGGCATGATGCAGGGCTGCAACGTGCCGTTCACCGCTGCGTTGGCCGCGGCCACGAAGATTCCGGTCATCGCATCCGGCGGCATTCACAACCTGGGCGACATCAAGTCGCTGCTGGACGCCAAGGCGCCTGGCATCATCGGCGCCATTACCGGCCGCGCGATCTATGAGGGCACGCTGGACGTGGCTGAAGCTCAAGCTTTTTGTGATGGCTACGCGGCCAGCTCCAAGTCGTAAGCTGCAAGCTGCAAGTAAAAGCAGATTTGCTTCTACTTGCAGCTTGTAGCTCAAAGCTTGCAACTCTTATCGGAGATAAGCCTATGGCTTTAGCCAGACGCATCATCCCTTGCCTGGACGTCGACAACGGTCGTGTGGTCAAGGGCGTCAAGTTCGAGAACATCCGTGATGCCGGCGACCCGGTGGAAATCGCCCGTCGCTACGATGAGCAAGGCGCCGACGAGATTACCTTTCTCGACATCACCGCCAGCGTCGACGGCCGCGACACCACGTTGCATACCGTGGAGCGCATGGCCAGCCAGGTATTCATCCCGCTGACCGTGGGCGGTGGCGTACGCACCGTGCAAGACATCCGCAACCTGCTCAACGCGGGTGCGGACAAGGTGTCTATCAACACCGCTGCCGTGTTCAACCCGGAGTTCGTCGGCGAAGCGGCGCAACACTTCGGTTCGCAGTGCATTGTCGTCGCCATTGACGCCAAGAAGGTTTCCGGCCCGGGCGAAACCCCGCGTTGGGAGATCTTCACCCACGGCGGCCGCAAGCCCACCGGCCTGGACGCGGTGGAGTGGGCGATGAAGATGGAAGGCCTGGGTGCCGGTGAAATCCTGCTGACCAGCATGGACCAGGACGGCATGAAAAATGGCTTCGACCTGGGTGTTACCCGTGCGATCAGTGATGCGCTGGGCATTCCGGTGATCGCCTCCGGCGGTGTCGGCAACCTGCAGCACCTGGCCGACGGCGTGCTCGAAGGCCACGCCAGCGCGGTACTGGCGGCGAGTATTTTCCACTTTGGTGAATACACCGTTCCCGAAGCCAAGGCGTACATGGCGGCGCGCGGTATCGTCGTTCGCTAAACGCCGCTGGACACCCTGGCAGGCGCGGGGCACTCTCTGCGCTTGCCACGGATTCCGGTAACCTTCATGTTCAAACATCTGCTGCTCGCCCTCGCCGGCTTGTCCGTCCTGCTGGCCGGCTCGGCGAATGCCGAAGCGCCGGCCGACGCCTCCCTGGTGTTGCTGACGGAAAACTTCCCGCCCTACAACATGGCGAAAAACGGCAAGAACTTCGCCAGGGACGAGAACATCGAAGGCATCGCCGTCGACATTGTGCGCGAGACTTTCAAGCGTGCCGGCATTTCCTACAACCTCACCCTGCGTTTCCCATGGGAGCGGATCTACAAACTCGCCCTTGAGAAACCCGGCTACGGCGTATTCGTGATGGCGCGTCTACCGGACCGTGAAGGCCTGTTCAAATGGGTCGGCCCCATCGGCCCGGACGACTGGGTGATGTTGGCCAAGGCTGACAGCAAGATCCAACTGCCTGACCTGGAGCACGCCCGCCATTACAAGATTGGCGCTTATAAGGGCGATGCGATTGCTGAGACCCTGGAAAAACAGGGGCTCAAGCCGTCAGTCGTACTGCGCGACCAGGACAACGCGCAAAAGCTGCTGGAGGGCCAGATCGACCTGTGGGCCACCGGCGATCCCGCCGGGCGCTACCTGGCGCGCCAGGTCGGTGTGACCGGACTCAAGACCGTGCTGCGCTTCAACAGCGCGCAACTGTACCTGGCGCTGAACAAGGATGTGCCGGATGAGGTGGTGACCAGGCTCCAGGCAGCATTGGATCAGTTACGGAGCGAGGGTTTCATTGACGAGGTCATGGCCCGCTACCTCTAGCACCGGTTCTACTTGTGCGGCGGCATTCTCAAGCTCCACCGCGGTCACGGGCTTGTCCTCGGCTGACGCATTTTCCGGGAGGCCGACGAATACCGCCTGATCTTCGGGAAATTCACTCATGTAAATGTGATCGCCGTTGATGTAATTGACGGTGGCGGCCACCTGGCTGCCGTCTTGGCGCAGCAGGCGGTATTCACTTCGGACCAGGTAAGCCGCGACGGCTTTTTGGGCTGGAATGTAGGTGATGATTTCCAGTGGCGATGAATAATTCCAGCCTTTGGCCGAACGCTGGGTATGAGTGAAGGCCGGCTCGAGGTTTGCCGAGAAGCTCAACTCGAAAGGACGAAGGCTCGCCGACCAATGCCGCCACATCGAAACGCGGGAGATTGCCGACAGCGCTAGTGAATAATCGCCGATCTCACCTTTGCTCGCTGTCCACATGAACGGCTGGCTGGTGGCGCTGGTGTTGTGCCCGAAACCCGCCAATTGGTGGTGGTCAGTGCGTTCCAGTCGGTAGATCGGCGACGATAGCAGTTGCTCGCTTGCACTCAGCTCCGGGTCTTTCACGCAGAACCAGGGCAGCTCACATTCCTGGGGGGCCGGCGGTGTCTCTTCTGCGGTGGGCGGCTCGTAACCGGTAAGTGTAGGCGGGGGTAACGGCTCGCCCAGTTGCGCCGTTAGATTCAGGCGCAGGGCATAGGTCGGCAGATCAGGCTTGGCATAGCGTGCATTGCCGACAAAGGTGCCGGGCGCCAGGTAGATTTCTCCGGGCTCTGCGTCCGGAGGCGTGATCGACCAGGCGCTGAAATCCTTGGATGCGCCACTGCCGTAGTCATTCCAGATCAAATCGCCGGGTTTTGCATTGACGACTAAATCGGCGCGCACGCAGCGCACGGCATTGCGTGAAGGTTTCTCATAGCCGACGCCGCAGACCAGGCCCATGGCGACGTAGCCTTCAGGTGCCAGCGGCCGCCATAGGGAAAAGTCGGTGTGTGCGCCTGAGTTCGTGTCTTTCCAGACCAACTGGTAATTTTCCGGCGAGCGCAACGCAGTGCCGTCAACTTTGTTGGCATCACTGACTACGGCCACGATCTTGCGCTGGTTGATATTGCGATAGCTGTCGGTGGCGATGTCACCCACGGGGAAAAACTGGCCCAGGGTGTCGGCAGAGGTGCTGGGGCGCCACATGCTGACCGCTTTGTGAGCACCGGACCCCAGGTCATTCCATAGCGGCAGGAATTCGCTGGTGAAGCTGATGAGCAGGTCCTTGAATTGTAAATGTGGCATTCGAAAGCTCTCCTATGAGTGGGAGGCGTCACTATCGAAAAATGCCGGGTTGGCCGGGCAGTACTTATCTACGCGCGGGTAAATAAGCGCCGTTTTTTCCGTGGCCGGCCATCGCTTGATTGCTGCGCACGCTGATCATCAACTTGATATCGATCCACTCCACACCCTGGGCCTTGAGCTTGGGCAGTTCCCGCTCCAGGACTGCCAGGGTTTGCGGGTAGGGGTGGCCGATCATCACCACTGAACCCTGCTTGTGGGCGAGCTTGATCGCGGTTTGCAGTTGCGTGGTGATTGCGGCTTCGGTGCGCTCGTCATCGAGAAACACGTCTCGTGAGACACTGGCCAGGCCGATCTTCTGTGCTTCGGCGGCGGCGACGGTTTGCGCACTGGTGCGGCTGTCGACAAAGAACTTGTTGCGCCGTTGCAGTTCGGCCATCAACCAGGCCATTGCGGCCGGCTGCGCGGTCATGCGGCTGCCCATGTGGTTGTTGATACCGGCGGTGTAGGGCACTGCCTGGAAGGCTGCGTCCAGGCGTTTGCCCAGTTCTTCGATGGGCAGGTCGGGGTGCCAGGCAAACGGGCCGGTGGCCGGGTCCATGGGCATATGCAGGATCACGATCTTGCCGGCCTTATGGGCTTCGCGGGCGAATTCGGCGGCGTGGGGCGTGTCGGGCATGATCGCCGTGGTCACAGGTCCCGGCAGGGCCAGCACGCGACGATCCCGGGGCAGGTTTTGCCCCAGGTCGTCAATGATCAAGGTCAGGTAGGCTTTGTGTGGCTCGCCCGCAGGTGTCGCGTGGGCGACGCCTGCCAGGCTGCACAGTACAGCGATGATCAGAGCAAAACGCATATCAACGGCTGCGGGTGATGCTCAAGCCCTTGAGCAGGCTCAGCGCCTGGGCGAGTTGATAGTCGTCGTCCTGCGGCATCGGCTTGGCCTTCGCGCCACTGCCGGTCGGCTGGTCTGCGCCGCCGTTGCCATTGCCCAGGTGACCTTGCAGGTCGGCTTCCTTGTAGAACTCGCTGTCGGTCTCGTTAGTGATCTTGGCCCGGCGCACCTCGATGTCCGGGACGATGCCCTGAGCCTGGATCGAGCGACCATTGGGCGTGTAGTACAGCGCCGTGGTGATCTTCAATGCGCGCTCGTTGTTCAGCGGCAATACGGTTTGCACCGAGCCTTTGCCGAAACTGGTGGTGCCCATCAGCACGCCGCGCTTCTGGTCCTGCAGGGCGCCGGCGACGATTTCCGAGGCCGAGGCGCTGCCGCCGTTGATCAACACCGCCAGCGGCACGCCCTCGCTCAGGTCGTTGCCGGTGGCCGAGAAGCGCAGCTCGGAGTTGGCGATACGGCCTTTGGTGTAGACGATCAGACCCTTGGTGATGAAGTGGTCGACCACTTCCACCGCCGCCTGTAGCACGCCGCCCGGGTTGTTGCGCAGGTCGAGCACGATGCCGTTGAGCTTCTTGCCGTTGTCTTTGCGCAGCTTGGCCAGGGCCTTGGCCACTTCGTCGCCGGTCTTGACCTGGAACTGGGTGATACGGATGTAACCGTAGCCCGACTCCAGCAACTGGCTCTTCACGCTCTTGACCGTGATCGTCGCGCGGGCCAGGGTCACATCGAACGGAGCACCGCCGTCGCGTACCAGGGTCAGGGTGATTTTCTGGCCGAGCTTGCCGCGCATCTTGTCGACGGCTTCGGTCATGGTCTGGCCACGGGTCGGCTGGCCATTGATCTTCACGATCAGGTCGCCGGCCTGGATCCCGGCCTTGGACGCCGGAGTATCGTCGATCGGCGACACCACTTTGATCTGGCCGTCTTCGGCACCCACTTCGATGCCCAGGCCGCCGAATTCGCCGCTGGTGCTTTCCTGCAGCTCAGCGAAATCTTCGGGGCCGAGGTAGGCGGAGTGCGGGTCGAGGTTGCTGAGCATGCCCTTGATGGCATTCTCCAGCAGGGTCTTGTCGTCTACGGGCTCGACATAGGCTGCCTTGATCCGGTCCATGACCTCGGCAAACGTGCGCAGCTCGTCCAGCGGCAGCGGCGCCTTGGTGGTCGCAGCCGTGGCGGCAGGTGCAGCCGGTGCGGCCTGGTCGGCAAAAGCCAGAGGCGCGCCGATCACCAGGGCGATCGTCAGGGCCAGCGAAGTGAGGCGGGACAAATGCAGCATGTCGAACGAACTCCTAATGTAGATGCGGCCCTATCCTTGGGAACGGCACCATTGTGCAGGATCGCTTGGGCGGCCCTGCTGACGAATAGCGAAGTACAGCGCCGGGGTGTCCTGGCCACCACTGTTACCGACAGTGGAGATGGATTCACCGGCTTTTACAACATCACCTGCCGACTTGAGTAAAGTCTGATTGTGGCCATAAAGGCTCAAATAGCCATTACCGTGGTCAAGAATCACCAGCAAACCGGCGCCGCGCAGCCAATCGGCGAACACCACGCGGCCACCGTGGACGGCGTGCACCTGGCTGCCAGCAGAGGCGCTGATCATCACACCATCCCACTTGGCGCGGGTGTCGTCGCCACGGGTTTCCCCAAAGCGTGCCAACAATCGACCATCAACAGGCCATGGAAGTTTGCCGCGGGCTGAAGCAAAAGGGCCGCCGAACGATTCGCCCGCGCTGGACACCAGTGGGCCAGGTGCTGAATGCGCGGGTTTGCGGGGCGCCGGTGCGTCCGTCGTAGCAGCCAGTTCGGCCTCACGCTGGCGCTTTTTTTCCGCTTCCTGCTGGGCGATCAGCGCTTTTTGCCGCGCCTCTTCTGCCTCGCGTGCCTGGCGTGCCAGGGTTTCTTCGATGGTTTTGAGCACTTTGGCCAGGTCGGCCTGGTCTTGCTCGCGGGCCTGGAGCTTGGCGTCGCGGACTTTGACATCGTCATTGAGCTTGGCCAGGGCCAGTTGGCGCTCCTTGCGGACCTTGTCCAACTGGTCGCGCTGGGTGTCGAGGGCGCTTTTCTGGTCAAGCAACTGTGATTGTTGGTCGGCGATTTCCTGTTCCACATTGGCCAATTGGCGCAGGGTTTCGTTAAAACCTTTCAATTGTTCCAGGCGTGCCTTGCTCAGGTAGTCGTAATAGGTGAGGGTGCGCGCGAATTTCTCAGGGTTCTGCTGGTTGAGCAGCAGCTTGAGATACTCCTGGCGGCCGCTCTGGTAGGCGGCGCGGGCCTGGATCGCGATCAGGCGTTGTTGCTCAACCCGGGCGCTCTGGAGTTTTTTTTTCTCAGCGTCGAGTCGCTCCAGTTCCGACTCGCTCTTCTTTAGTTCTTTTTGCAGCTCCTGGACCTGCTTCTCCAGCTTGCCCATCTCGGTTTCCGTACCGCGCAGGTCTTTCTGCACGCCGGATTTTTCTTCCTGGAGCTTGCCGAGCAGTTTTTTCAGCTCGGCAATGTCCTGACGCGTAGCGTCCAACTGTTGTTGGGTTTGTGCGCGCTCATCGGCAAACGCCGGTTGGAGCAGGCAGACAAGAGCAAGGGTAATCAAGGCGCGAAGCATAGAGGCGGGCGACACCAGGGAAATGGACGGCCTAGTATGCCCGCCAAGCGCTGCAAAAAAAACGCCTCAAAGCCAACTGCTTTGAGGCGTTCGTCATAAAAAGCCGTTTAGGACGATTTAATCGGGCGGTTTGGTAGTTAAACCCTATCGAAGAAACGCTTTGATAAGCTCCTCCTGAACTGGATTTTGCTTCTAAGAATAAACTTCCGAGCCCTCTAATCAGCAGGTTGGCTCGATCGGCAATGTGCGGTACTCATGAATTAAAAGGCCAGCAAACCTGGCTAAT